>CAZGTK010000139.1:0-6419 GCA_964528415.1 uncultured Burkholderiales bacterium
TCCCCACGGGTACGACACCTACGTCGGGGAACGGGGCGTGAAGCTGTCCGGCGGGCAGAAGCAGCGGATCAGCATCGCCCGGGTCTTTCTGAAGGATCCGCCGATCCTGATCCTGGACGAAGCGACCTCCGCGCTCGACACCGAGTCCGAGCGCCACGTGCAGGCGGCGCTGGAGACGCTGATGAAGGACCGCACCACCTTCGTCATCGCGCACCGCCTGTCGACGGTGGAGAACGCGCACCGCATCCTCGTCATGGAGCAGGGGCGCATCGTCGAGATGGGCACCCACGCCGACCTGCTCGCGCGCGACGGCCTCTACGCGCGCCTGTACCGCGTGCAGTTCGAGGAGCCCAAAGCACAGGAGTTTGTGTGACCAGGTGCGCCATCCTCGGCGGCGCCGGCTTCATCGGCTCCCACATCGCCGAGGCGCTGCTGGCCGCCGGCCACGCGGTGCGCGTGTTCGACCGGCCCGACCGCAACCGGGTGGTGCCGCTGCCGTTCCGTGAGAGCGTCGAATGGCTGGAAGGCGACTTCGTCAACCCGGTCGACGCCGAGCGCGCGGTCGCCGGCTGCGACGTGGTCCTGCACCTGGTCTCCACCACGCTGCCCAAGAGCTCCAACGAGAACCCGGTCTACGACGTCGAGACGAACGTCGTCGGCACGCTGCGGCTGCTGGATCTCTGCCTGCGCCACCGCGTGCGCCGCGTCGTGTTCATCTCCTCGGGCGGCACCGTCTACGGCGTTCCGCGCGAGGTGCCGCTCGCCGAGACCCACCCCACCGAGCCCACCTCGTCCTACGGCATCGGCAAGCTCACGATCGAGAAGTACCTGCACCTGTACCGGCTGCTGCACGGCCTCGACTACTGCGTGCTGCGGGTGGCCAACCCCTACGGAGAACGCCAGCGCGTCGCCTCCGCGCAGGGCGCGGTGACCGTGTTCCTGGACCGTGCGCTGCGCGGCGTGCCGATCGAGATCTGGGGCGACGGCAGCGTGGTGCGCGACTACGTCTACGTCGGCGACGTGGCGCGCGCGTTCGTCGCCGCGGTCGGCTACGACGGACCGGAGCGCGTGATCAACGTCGGCAGCGGCGAGGGCCGCAGCCTGAACGACATCGTCTCCGTGATCGAGGCCACCCTCGACCGCCCGGTCGCGGTCAACTATCTGCCCGGCCGGCCGTTCGACGTTCCCGCCAACGTGCTCGACATCTCGCTGGCGCGCTCGCGCCTGAACTGGCGCCCGGAAGTGCCGTTCGCCGACGGCATCGCGCGCACGGCCGCCTGGCTCGCCGACCGGATCTAGCCGCGATCTTCCAGCAGCGCGCGCGCGGCGTCGATCACGCGCGCCGCCGGCAGTTCCTGCAGGCAGTCGCTGTAGCTCTCGACGTGGCGCCCGCAGCCTTCGAGCAGGCACGGCACGCAGGACTTCTCGCCCTGCACGAGGAACACGTTGCCGACCCGGGCGCTGCCAACGCGCTTCCACGGATTGCGCTCGGGCGGATGGCCCCGCGGCCACGGCCCCCACTTGACCGGGTTCGACGGCCCGAACAGCGCCACGGTCGGAACGCCGACCGCCGCCGCCATGTGCGTCGCCGCCGTATCGGGGCCGACGTAGAGCGAGGCGCGGGAGAGCAGCGCGCCCAGCATCGGCAGCGACAGCTCGCCGGCGAGATCGAGCGGGGCAGGCAGCTCGCGCGCGACCGCGGCGACGTACTCGCGCTCGGCCGCGTCCGGCCCGCCGGTGAGGACGATGCGCAGGCCCCGTGCCGCGATCCACGCGCCCAGCTCGCGCCAGCCCGCCGCGTGCCATCTCTTGTAGTTGAACTTGGGGAACGGGTGCAGCACGGCGAACGGCGCGTCGCTGCCCAGCGCCTCGGTCACTCGCGCGGCGTCGCGTTCGCCCCAGCTCACCACCACTTCCGCGTGCTGCGGCACGGCCAGCGTTTCCGCCAGCGCCAGATGCATGCGCACGGTGTGCGTGTCGAGGTTGTCGAACGGCACCCACCGGTCGAGCAGCCGCCGCTTCCAGCTTTCCTTCGCGCCCGGCGTCTGCAGCCCCGCCTTCCAGCGGCCGAACGCCGCGGCGTAGAGCGTCGGCCGGTCGCCGGTGAGCAGCGACAGCGCGACGTCGTAGCGCCGGAACAGGCGCGCGTAGAGCCGCGCGTGCTCGCCGAGGCGGGCGCGCTGCGGCACGGTCAGGACGCGATGGACGTCCGGGTTGGCGGAGAGCACCCCCTCGGTGCCCTTGAAGACCAGCGCGTCGATGCGCGCCTGCGGCCATGCCCGCTTCAGCGAACGGATCAGGGGCGTGGCCAGCAGCACGTCGCCGATGCGGCGCGTGACCACGACCAGCACGGTCTTCGGCTTCACAGGTACTGGCTGACGCCCTGCAGCGCGGTGACCCGCGGCGAGCGCATGACTTCGTCGAGGCGCTTGCGGTTCTCGTCGAAGCGGCTCTTGTCGCGCTCGCGGTGGAACAGATGGAACACCGGCGCCGCGAAGCGGGCGCTCTTGTGCTTAATCCCGGCCTTGATCAGCCGGATGACGAGGTCGGAGTCCTCCAGCCCCCAGCCGGCGAACACCTCGTCCATGCCGTCGACGCGCAGCAGGTCGTCGCGCCAGGCCGACAGGTTGCAGGTCTTGCAGCCCTTCCACCGCTCGGGCGCGAGCTTGCGCTGCGGACCGTCGGGCAGCGTGATCAGCGGCTGGATGCGGTTGATGTCGCCGCGGCGCCAGGCGGCGAACCAGTCGCCGAAGCCCCACTGGTGCACCGGGATGCGCTCGGCCAGCACGCGGCGCGTGAAGTCCTCGCTCATCAGCACGCGGTTGCCGGCGAGAAAGCGCCCGCGCTCGGCCAGCCGCCGGTGCCGCGCGATGAAGGTGGGCGGCGGGATGCAGTCGCCGTCGGTGTAGATGACGTACTCGGCGCCGGTGCGCGCCAGCGCCTTGTTGCGGATGGTCGCCGCACGGTAGCCCTGGTTCGGCTGCCAGACGTGGTCGATGCGCACGGGCGAGCGCGCCTGGTAGTCCCTGACAAGGTCGACCGTCGCCTGCGCCGAGCCGTCGTCGGCGATGATGACCTCGAAGTTGCCTTCCGTTTGCGCCAGGTAACCGTCCAGCAGCGCGGCCAGCGCGTCGGGCCGGTTGTAGACGGCGGGAATGACGGCGATCTTCACGGCGTGCGGTCGCGCCGCTCCGCGAGCAGCGCCAGCTTCAGATAGCGGTAGTATGCCCCTTCCGCATTGGACACCGCGAGCATGAAGCCTTCGCGGCCGTCGAGGAACCCGCGCCGCAGCACGTAGGTGCGGAAGAACGCCGAAAGGCCATGCAGGATCGCGCTTGCCAGCGAGCCGCGCCGGCCCTCCTTGAGCATGTTGGCCGCGCCGGCGCTGGAGTAGCCGTTCACCTTGTCCAGCACCTGCTCGAGGCTGCGGATCGCCTCGTGGCGCAGCGGCTGCGTGAGCGTGCCGACCTCGCCGTCGACGAGCAGCCGCTCGTGCACGAGATCGTCGCTGAAGCGCGCGCTTCCGCGCCGGAACAACCGCACGACGTGGTCGGGCCACCAGCCGGAGTGGCGCATCTCGCGGCCGCAGTAGCTGGACAGGCGCGGCAGGCGGAACGCGGCGCGGCCCGCCGGGTCCGCAATGGCGGCCTTCACCTCCGCGGCGAGCTCCGGCGTCACCCACTCGTCGGCGTCGATGGAGAGCACCCAGTCGCCGGTGGCGAGGTCGAGCGCGCGGTTCTTCTGCGGGCCGAAGCCGGGCCAGTCGGCGCGCACCTCCACCTTGGCGCCCAGCTCGCGGGCGATCTCGGCGGTACGGTCGCTGCTGCCGGAATCGACGACGACGATCTCGTCCGCCCATGCCACGGACTCGAGGCAGCGGCGGATCAGCGCCTCCTCGTTGCGCGTGATGACGATGACGGAAAGGCTCATGCGCGCTCCGCCGGCCGGTAGCCGCCGAACAGCAGCCCCGTGAGCCACGCGTACAGAAGCCCCTCGGTATGATCCAGCAGCAGCGCGTTGACGAGGCAGCCGACCGCAACGGCGAGCACGAGTCCGCGGGCAAGCTGCGTCTCGAACGGGCTCGCGAGCCGCGCGGCCGAGACCCAGTGCACGGCGAACAGCGCCAGCAGCGCGGCGATGCCGAGCACGCCGAGCTGAACGCCGATCATAAGGTACTCGTTGTGCGGGTTCTTGGTCGCGATGCGACCCGTGCCTTCAACTTGTTTCGCGTAGGCGTCGGCGAAGCCGCCGGTGCCGACGCCGGCCAGCGGGTGGTCGCGCACGATGGCGAGCGAGTTGGTGTAGTACTCGAGGCGCAGGCCGATGGACGAGGTCTCGTCCGCGGGCTTCGACGGATCGAAAGCCTGGGCCTGCTGCACGGTGAGGGCAACGCGGCTACGGAACGTATCGGACAGCGTGTAAGCCGCGGCGCCGGTGGCGCTCACGAGAACCGCAGCCACGACCAGCCCTTTCCAGTGAAAGCGGATCGCGAACAGGTAGACGATCAGCGCCGCCAGCACGAGGTAGCCGGTGCGCCCCTGCACCATCAGCAGCACGTTGGCGGTGGCGAGTCCCGCCAGCACCGCCCCGGCGATCTTCCAGCGCCGGTCGCGGGCGTGGTAGGCGGCCAGGGCGAAGAGGAACGCGGCGATGGACATCAGGAAGCTGTGGGTGACCTGATGCTTGAACACCATCGCGTTGGAGGAAGTGTAGATCAGCGGATTCTTTGCCTGGCCGCCGAGAAACACGGCGGGCGGCAGGATCTCGACGAAGGTGAGGCAGGAAACCACGAGGGTCACCACCATCGCGATGGCGAAGCCGACGAGACCGGCGGCTCGGATTCGAGGGTCTCGGAACGCCCAGAGAAAGAGCCCCACCAGCAAGAGATCGCGGTACTTGCTGACCATGCTCCACGAGTCGTCAGCGGTGTTGCCCGCCCAGGTCACGCCAAGCAGGATGAGCGCGAACAGCACAATGGCCACGAGGGCAACCGGCGTCCCCGTGATCTGCCGGCCCTTGACGCCGTAGCCGCCGCTCGCGAGCCACGCCAGCGCAAACACGGGGACCAGGATGTTGTTCAGCGCGGTCGAGATCGGGATCGTCGCTCCGAGCGCCACGGCGCTCCAGCGGCCGACGGACTCCGCACGCTGCACGAACCGGGAACCATTTGACTGGTCGGCCGGCCGCGTTTGCATCGTCCCGCTCACGGCTTCACCGCGAAGGCGATCAGCGACTTGCGCAGCGACGGCACTGCGTCCTTGAGTGCGGTTCCGAGCGAGCGGATGCGTTCAAGGCCGGTGCGATAGCGGCGCGACTTGAGGAAACGCACGTCGATGTCGGCGAAGCCGGCTTCCTGCAGCAGCAGCTTGAGATCGTCCCGCGTGAACTCGCGGTTGTGGCGCGCCGGAAAGAACGACATGCCCTTGTACCGGATCGGCTCGGCGTGCAGGTAGTGCTCGCGGTAGTCGTAGGTGATGTGCTTGCCGCGCAGCAATCGGCTGCGGTTGCGGAAGCTCACCGCGTTGGGCACGTCCACCTCCAGCACGCCGCCGGGCCGCAGCACGCGCAGCACCTCGCGCATCAGCGGCAGGTGCGAGTGGCTGAAGTGCTCCAGCACCTGGCAGCAGGTGACGGCGTCGAACGACGCGTCGCGGAACGGCAACGGCTCCACTTCGGCGTTGCAGACCGCGAACGGAATCGCGCGGTCACGATACGAAAACGGGTAGCGGTTCGCCTGGTCGGCGAAGTCCACGCCCGCGCACTCGTGGCCGAGCTCGGCCAGCACCGCGAGCAGCATGCCATGGCCCGAGCCGACGTCGAGCACGCGGCGATGACCCTCGAGCCGCTCGGCGATGTCGCAGAAGCGGTCCATGCTGCCGCGAAACAGGTCGTCGAGCTCGGTATCGTCGAGCGGGTAGAGCCGCCCGCTGTCGCGCAGCTCCAGAACAACGCGCCGCAGTTCCGCTTTCGAACGGCGTTGCATCGGGGCATTGGCGACAATAGGGGTCATCGGCCGCCCGGCTTGCTCACGAGGCGGCGCGCTGGGCGTCGACGGCGGAGCCGCTCTCGGACGGCCGGTACTCCGGCATCCAGGTGCCGAGCTGGCGGCGTACGTCCGCCGCAGACCGGGGCGCGTCGGCGAGCCAGCCGCGAACCTCGTCCAGCCAACTCGGCGCGACCGCGCGGGCGCGAGCGATGCGCAGCTTCGGATGCGGCGTCGGCTCGGTGGTTTCCGCGTCCGCCAACAGCTCTTCGTAGAGCTTCTCGCCCGGCCGCAGGCCGGTGAAGACGATCGGAATGTCGTCGTCGCTGAAGCCGGACAGACGGATCATGGCGTGGGCCAGATCGACGATCCGGACCGGCTCGCCCATGTCGAGCACGAAGATCTTCCCGCCGCTGCCCATGGTGCCCGCCTGCAG
>CAZGTK010000140.1:0-6409 GCA_964528415.1 uncultured Burkholderiales bacterium
GGGGTCAGCACCGAGCCCATGGGCCCGGGATAGACCCAGCCGTAGGCGTGGCCGCCGACGCTCTGGTAGACGGGGCAATGGTTCATGCACGCGCCGCAGCGGATGCAGCGGAGCATCGGCTGCAGCTCCGTGCCCAGCAGCTGGCTGCGCCCGCCGTCGACCAGCACGATGTGGAAGTGCTCGGGGCCGTCGAGGTCGCCTTCGCCCCGCACCCCCGTGGTGATGGAGACGTAGTTGGTGATGGACTGGCCGGTCGCCGAGCGCGGCAGCAGGCGCAGCAGCGTCGCCAGGTCCTCCAGCGTCGGCACCACCTTCTCGATGCCGGTGATGGCGACGTGCACCCGCGGCAGCGTCGTCGTCATGCGGCCATTGCCCTCGTTGGTGACGATCAGCGTCGAGCCGGTCTCCGCGCAGTAGAAATTGGCCCCCGAGATGCCCATGTCGGCGGACAGGAAATGCGGCCGCAGCATCTCGCGCGCCTCGCGCGTGAGCTCGGCGATATCGGTCTTGCGCGGCCGGGCGTGCCGCTGCTCGAAGAGGTCGGAAACCTCGTCCTTGTTCTTGTGCACGACCGGCGCGACGATGTGCGACGGCGGCTCCTTGGCGAGCTGCAGGATGTACTCGCCCAAGTCGGTTTCCACCACCTCGACGCCGGCCGCCTCGAGCGCGTCGTTGAGCGCGCACTCCTCGGACACCATCGACTTCGACTTGATCGCCTTGGCGACGCCGTGCTCGCGGGCGATTTCGCAGATGATGCGGGTGGCCTCCTCGTAGGTCGCCGCCCAGTGCACCTTGGCGCCGCGCGCGGTGGCGTTGCGCTCGAACTCCTCGAGGTAGAAATCCAGGTTTGAAAGGGTGCGGTCGCGGATCGCGGCGGCCGCCTCGCGGATCTCCTCGAAGTTCGGCAGCTCCTGGATGGCGCGCGCGCGGGCGCCGACGAAGTTGGTCTGCAGCTTGGCCAGGGCCTGCTGCAGCGGCGCGTCGCTCAGCTTCTCGTGGGCGCGCGCCTTGAAGTACATGGAAGTGACCTGCACGCGCGCCCCCTCAGTCCACCGCGTCGCCGTCCATCCCGGCCAGCACTTCCGCCACGTGCAGCACACGGGTCTTGCGGTTGCCGCGCCGGCGCAGCCGCCCCTCGATGTTGAGCATGCAGCCGAGGTCGCCCAGCACGAGTGTGTCGGCGCCAGTCGCCTCGACCGCTTCGCACTTTCGGTCCGCGATGCGGGTCGAGATCTCGCCGAACTTCACGGCGAAGGTGCCGCCGAACCCGCAGCACTGCTCGGCGGCGTCCATCTCGGCGATGCTGAGCCCGTCCATCTTCGCGAGCAGCGCGCGCGGCTGTCGCTTGACGCCCATCTCCCGCAGCCCGGCGCAGGAGTCGTGGTAGGTGACGGTGCCGCGGCGGCTGCCCGGCACCCGTTCCAGGCGGGCGACGTTGACGAGGAAATCGGTGAGCTCGTAGGTCTTCGCGCACAGCCGCTCGACGTCGGCCGCCCGCTCCGGGAAATCGCGCAGCAGCTCCGGGTAGTGCGTGCGAACCATGCCGCTGCAGGAGCCAGAGGGCGCCACGACGTAGTCGCAGCCCTGGAACTCGTCGAGCAGCTTGAGTGCCAGCCGCTGGGCGGCGACGCGGTCTCCCGAGTTGTAGCCCGGCTGGCCGCAGCAGGTTTGTCCCGTCGGCACCACCACCTCGTGGCCAGTCGCTTCCAGCAGGCGCAGCGCGGCGAAGCCGATGCGGGGCCGCATCACATCCACCAGGCAGGTGACGAACAGACCGATGCGCACGGGAAACGTGGGAGCCGAAGACGATGCCGAGAGGAGACCGATGATACCACGCGCTCCCCGAGCCCCTCGGCGGCGGCGGGCGGTTGTCCGGGGAAATTTCATATTATAAAATTCAGCCCAATTGTTGCAGCGCAAGAGGAATTTTCCCGTGGCGACGGAGAACGGAGCCAAATCGTCGATCCAGGTCCTGGAGCGGATGGTGAGTCTGCTCGACGCCCTGGCCGAGAGCGCAGAGCCGCTCAATTTGAAGCAGCTCGCCCTGCGCACGAGCCTCCACCCTTCCACGGCGCACCGCATCCTGGGCGTCATGGTGGAGCACCGGCTGGTGGACCGGATCGAGCCGGGCACGTACCGGCTCGGCATTCATCTGCTGGAACTGGGCAACCTGGTCAAGAGCCGGCTCAACATCCGTGACGAGGCGCTCCCGTTCATGCAGAAGCTGCACGACCAGATTCACGAGACCGTGAACCTTTCGATTCGCCAGGGCGACGAGATGGTCTACGTCGAGCGCCTGGTGTCGAGCCGCTCGGCGATGCGCGTCGTGCACCTGATCGGCGCGCGCGCACCGTTGCACATCACGGCGGTCGGCAAGCTGTTCCTGCTGGAGGACGGACCGGACAAGATGCGCGACTATGCCCAGCGCACGGGACTGCCGTCGTCCACGCGCAACTCGCTCAACACCTTGCCCAAGCTCGCGCAGGAAGTCGAGCGGGTGCGCAAGCAGGGCTACGCGTTCGACAACGAGGAGGCCGAGCGCGGCGTCTCGTGCATCGGGGCCGGCATCCGCGACGACGAGGGACGGCTGGTGGCCGGCCTGTCGATTTCCTCGCCTTCCGACCGCCTGCGCAAGGAATGGGCGCAGATGGTCAAGGACACGGCCGACGATATCTCGCACGCGATCGGGTATCGTCCCGCGCGCATGCTGCGTCGCTAGGTCCGCCCCCCGGCAGCCGCGCGTGGCTCGGCCACCGGCCCCAAAACGCGATTAGGCTCCCGCCTCGAGGTAGGCCACGGCGAAGCCTTCGTCGTCCGCGAGCCACTGCCGCCGCGTAACCCAGCCGCCGCGGTGCGCGAGCGCGCCGAAATCCGCCAGGTCGTATTTGTAGGAGTTCTCGGTGTGCAGCGTCTCGCCGGGAAAGAACGTGACGCTACGGCCCGCAAGCTGAACGCGCTGGTGCCCCGTGCTGGCGAGGTGCATCTCGATGCGGCCCTCCACGGGGTTGTACAGCGCGACGTGGCGGAAGGACCCCGGATCGAAGTCGGCCTCCAGCTCGCGGTTCATGCGGACGAGCACGTTGCGGTTGAAGGCGGCGGTGACGCCCGCGGCGTCGTCGTACGCCTTCGTCATCCGGTCCACCGGTTTCCTGAGGTCGATGCCGATCAGCAGCGCGCCGCCGGCCCCGGTCAGCGCCGCCACCCGCGCCAGGAACGCGGTCGCCTCCGCCGGAGCGAAGTTGCTGATGCTGGAACCCGGAAAATAGGCCGCCCGCCGCAGGGCGCGGGCGTCGGCGGAGAGCGGCAGCACGAGGGGGCGCGCGTAGTCGCCCCAAACGGCCTCGATCGAGAGCCAGGGGTAGTCCTCCGCCAGCCGCCGAACCGAGGCCTCGAGAGCAACACGCGAGATCTCGATCGGCGCGTACACCGCGGGCCGCAGGGCCTCGATCAACAGACGCGACTTCTGGCTGCTCCCGCTGCCGAACTCGATCAGGGCGCACGACGAGCCCAGGCACGCCGCCATCTCGCGCGCGTGCCTGCGCATCATCGCCGTCTCGGTCCGCGTCACGGCGTATTCCGGCAGCTCGCAGATCAGGTCAAACAGCCGGCTGCCTTCGGCGTCGTAGAAGTATTTCGGCGGCAGCGACTTCGGCGTCGCCGCGAGCCCGTTGATCGCGTCCTGGAGAAACTCGTCGACGACCGATCCGCAGTCGTGCAGAACCGCGTTCGGCGCGAGCTGCACCGAGGCGAAGGGTCCGACGCGAAACGCGTCGCCGGCTGGCGCCGGCGCAAAATCGGGCATGAGCGGGGAGCGGCTCCGGCTCTTTCGGTCGCCGCGGGTCGCCGGATACCCGCGACGAAGAGGCGTAACTAGCCAGACACCTGGCCGGGCAGCAGGTTCGACTCCATCCAGCGCTTGATGCGGTTGGCATCACCGATGCGCGTGAGCGTACCCCAGGAATCCAGCAGCACGATGATCACCTGGCGTCCTGCCACCTGCGCCTGCATGACGAGGCAGCGGCCCGCCTCCCGGATGTAGCCGGTCTTGGAAACGCCGATGCTCCAGGCGCGGTTGTTGACGAGCCGGTTGGAATTGCGGAACTCGAGCGGATGGCGGGCGTTGCTGGCGTCGACGGCATACTGCGCGGTGGTGGAGTACTCGCCGATCAGCGGGTAGGTGCCGCTCGCGTGGACCAGTCGCGCCAGATCGCGCGCGGTCGAAACGTTGCCGCTGTCGAGACCGGTCGGCTCGACGAAGTGCGTGTCGGCCATGCCGAGGGTTGCTGCCTTGCGATTCATCGCCGCCACGAACGCCGGCATGCCGCCCGGATAGGCGCGACCCAGCGCCGACGCGGCGCGGTTCTCGGAAGCCATCAGCGCCAGCCGCAGCAATTCGCCGCGGCTCAGCACGAGGCCGACGCGCAGCCGCGAAGCCGAATTCTTCAGCGTATCGACGTCCTCCTTGCTGATCCGGATCGGCTCGTCGAGGGACAACCCCGAATCCAGGACCACCATGGCGGTCATCAGCTTGGTGATCGAGGCGATGGCGGTCACCTCGGTCCCGTTCTTCTCGTAGATCGGGCTGCCGGTGGCGGCGTCCACGACCAGGGCAACGTTGGAACGCACCTGCGGATCGCCCCGCAGCCCCTGGAGGGCCGGCGTCGCCGCCACCGCGCGGCTGTCCGGCGCGCGCAGGCTGAAGTGCATCTTGGGAGCGGCCGCGTCACGGGTCGTCGGCGCCGGCTCGTGCGCCCAAGCGGACGCTGCGCCGCACAAAAGCGCCAAGACAAACCCAGCGAACCGCATGCTCTCCCCCTTTCCCCGTCCCTGAACAACGTTCCGGCAACCCTCGGCCCGCCGCCGGGAACCGATACCGTAGCAAAAAAGCCCGCTGGCGGAAAGGGTTGGCGCAAAAATTTAAGGCTGGGTCGAGTTCAATTACACGGCACCGACCGGCCCCGGCGGCATCTGCGCCGTGAGTTCGCCGTCGCCGCCCGCCGCGCGCGCCTGGCGCTGCAATTCCCAAAGATGGGCGTACGCCCCGCCGATCGCCAGCAGTTCCCGGTGCGAGCCGCGCTCGACGATGCGGCCGTGGTCGAGCACGAGAATCTCATCGGCGTCGACGATCGTCGACAGGCGATGGGCAATGACGAGCGTGGTGCGCGCCGCCGCGATCCGGTCCAGCTCGGCCTGGATCGCCTTTTCCGAGCGCGAGTCCAGCGCCGACGTGGCCTCGTCGAAGACCAGGATCGGCGGGTTCTTGAGGATGGCGCGCGCGATCGCAACGCGCTGCTTTTCGCCCCCCGACAGCTTGAGTCCGCGCTCGCCGACGAGCGTGTCGTAGCCCTGCGGCAGGCTGCTGATGAAGCCGTGCATGTGGGCCGCGCGCGCCGCCTCGGCCACCTCCTCCCGGGTCGCCCCGGCGCGGCCGTACGCGACGTTGTAGATGATGGTGTCGTTGAAGGGCACGGTGTCCTGCGGCACGATGCCGATCGCCGAACGCAGGCTGGACTGCGTCACGTCGCGAATGTCGGTCCCGTCGATGGTAATGCGCCCGCCCCAGACGTCGTAGAACCGGAACAGGAGGCGGGAGAGCGTCGACTTGCCGGCGCCGCTCGCGCCCACCACGGCCACGGTCTTGCCGGCCCGCCCCTCGAAGGTCACGTCGAAAAGTATCTGGCGGTCGCGCTCGTAGCCGAAGCTCACGTTTTCGAAGCGGATCGCGCCGCCCTGCGGCACGAGCGCCGGCGCGCCGGGGCGGTCTTCGACCTCGCGGTTCTCGTCCAGCAGGCGGAACATCCGCTCCATGTCGGTCACGGACTGCTTGAGCTCGCGGTAGATGACGCCGAGGAAGTTGAGCGGAATGTAGAGCTGGATCAGCAGCGCGTTGACGAGCACGAGGTCGCCCAGCGTGAGCTCCCCGCGCACCACGCCTTGCGCGGCCAGGGTCATCAGCAGCGTCACGCCCGCCGCGATGATCAGGCTCTGGCCGGCGTTGAGGGCGCCGAGCGAGGTCTGGCTGCGGATCGCAGCGCGCTCCCACTGGGCCAGGTTCTCGTCGTAGCGCCGCGCCTCGAATGCCTCGTTGCCGAAGTACTTCACCGTCTCGTAGTTGAGCAGGCTGTCGATCGCCCTCGTGTTGGCTTTCGAGTCCAGCTCGTTCATGGCGCGCCGAAACCGCGTGCGCCATTCCGTAACCCAGACGGTCAGACCGATATAGACCACCAGCGTGACCAGCGTGACCAGCGCGAACACCGGCGGAAACTTGACGAGAAGCACGGCCGCCACCAGACCGATTTCCACCAGGGTCGGCAGGATGGAGAACAGCAGATAGCTCATGAGCGCCGAGATCGCGCGGGTGCCGCGCTCGATGTCGCGCGACATGCCGCCGGTCTGGCGCGCCAGGTGA
>CAZGTK010000141.1:0-5856 GCA_964528415.1 uncultured Burkholderiales bacterium
GAACTGCCGCGCGTAGGGCGAGAAGGTCTCGACGTAGCGGCGCTGGCCCTCGGCGTAGAGCGTGTCGAAGACGAGCGACGACTTGCCGGAGCCGGACACGCCCGTCACCACGGTCAGCTCGCCGAGCGGGATGTCGACGTCGAGGTGTTTCAGGTTGTTCTGGCGCGCGCCGCGGATGGCGATCGCGCCCGCAGGAGGCTTGGACACGCTAGCTGCCGGAAAAGAAACGGAAAGCGCGCCCACGGCGGGCGCGCCTCTGGAACATCTCGCTATTTTACTGCCCCCGATTGGATCGCGGGGTCCGGCGGAAGTTCGGCAGGCTACCTGATCCCCGCGGCCTCCGAGACCGCCAGCCCGATCGCCGACCAGTCCATGTTGGCGCGGCCCTTGGCCACGCCCGAGAGCAGGCGGTCGTAGAGCAGGCTCGCGAGCGGCATCGGCGCCTGCACGCCGGCGGCGGCGTCGAGCACCAGGTTCACGTCCTTGAGCCCCAGCGCCATGCGGAAGCCCGCCGGCTCGTACTGCTCGCCCGCGACGATGCGGCCGTAGTTCTGGTAGACCGGGCAGCCGAACACGGTCTCGCCGAACATGCCGAGCAGCTTCTCGCGCTCGATGCCGTATTTCTGCCCCAGCGCGGCGGCCTCGGCCAGGGCCTCCAACGCGCCCATGATCAGGAAGTTGCCGGCGAGCTTCACCACGTTGGCGGCGTGGGGCTCCTCGCCGAAGTCGTAGACGCCTTGGCCGAGCGCGTCGAGCACCGGCTTGACCCGCTCCTTCGCCGCGGCCGGACCGGAAGCGCAGATCCACAGCTTCTTCGCCGCGGCGGCGTCGGGCCGGCCGAACACCGGCGCCGCGACGTAGCCGCCGCCCAGCCCCGCGTGCAGCGCGGCGAGGCGCCGGGCGGCGTCCGGCGAGACCGTGCTCATCGACACGTGCACGCCGCTACCGAGCGTCTGCGCGAAACCGTCGCTGCCGGCCGTGACCTCGTGCAGCGCGCGATCGTCGGACACCATCGTCACGACGATGCCGCCGGGCACCGCCGCGTCGCGCGGGCTCCTCGCCTGCGTCGCGCCGGCTTCCGCCAGCGGCCCGGCCTTCGCCGCGTCGCGGTTCCAGACCTTCACCGCGAAGCCGGCGGCGAGCAGGTTTCTCGCCATCGGCTCGCCCATGCGGCCGAGGCCGATGAATCCGACGGTATCCGTCATGTGTTGTCCTCCTTGGGTTCCCGATCGCGCCTCACGCGATCGGCAGATAAGCGTAGCCGCGGTTCTGCAGCGCGATGGCGTTGACGAAGACGTTCTCCTCGACCGCGAGGCCCGGCAGCAGGTTGTCGGCGCCGATGCGGCAGCGGTCCATGGCGATGCGGCAGACCTCGACGCGAGCGCCGGACGCCACCGCCTGTTCCAGCGCCGCGCGCGCCGGCCCGAGCGCCTCGTCGGCGGCGGGATCGAACTTGGTGCCGGCCAGCGTGCGCGAGGCGAACTGGGTCGCCGGACCGTGCAGCAGCACGACGAAGTCCGGCGCGATGCCCTGCGCGCGGAAGCTCTCCAGCGCGTGCAGCAGCAGCCCGACCCGGTCGGCGAAACGGCGCGCATCCCCCGTGGTGATGTCCCACACGGCGCGCGCGCGGGTGAGGCCGGTGCAGTCCTCGATCATGGCGGTGCCCTTCACGAAAAGCGCAACGATAGCCGGTCGGCGCGCGGCGCGGAAGCGGCCGGCCTCAGCCGAACAGCCGGCGCAGCTCCGGCTCCAGGCGCTCCTCGCGGCCGGTCAGGATGAAGCGCCGCGGCGGCCCCAGCTCGATGTAGCGCGCCAGCGCGCGCTGCCGGCGCGGCGACAGCGCGTGCACGCCGTAGACGACGAAGGTGCGCTCGCCGCCGAGGAAGGGGTAGACGATCACCAGCCCGCGCAGGTCGGACAGGCCGCGCCAGCCGCACAGGTCGCGCGCGGCATCGAATTCGAACGTGTCCCGCGGCGTCAGGCGGCGCGCCTGCAGCAGCGCGAGCTGCCGCGCCGGCCGCGGGTCGTCGTGCTCCGGAAAGAACGTCGGCGCGAACGTGGCGAGCCGGGCGTCGAGGGCGGCGATCTCGGGCGGCAGGATCGGCATGGTCCGCTCCGGGCCAGGGTCACGCGGAGGCGCCGCCGGCGGCACCGAAGCGTTCCTTGAGGCGCTCCAGCTCCTGCGTGGCGGCCGCCAGCGCCGCTTCCGCGAGCTCGTGCACCCAGAGCGCGCCGGGCTTGCCCACTTCCACGGCGACGAACACGAAGCGCGGCCGGCGCCCGGTCAGGAGCGTCACCGCCTCGACGTAGTGGGCGGCCTGCAGGTCGTAGCCCAGCCGCGCGCGGGTGGCCGCGAACACCTCGGGCCGGCAGTCGAAGGTGGTCTTCAGCTCGACGATGACCTCGTCGGTGAAGCAGTCCGGCCGCGCCTTCCACGCGCTGCCGCGCTCGTCGCGCCAGTACAGCGACAGTTCCTTGCGCCCCTCGCGCAGCCAACGGCCGACCGGCGCGTGGGGCCAGCCCTCCACCGCGGCGCGCGCCCGCTCGAGCGCGCCGATCTGCTCCGGACTGAGCCAGGTGCGGCGCATCGCCTCGGGCTCGGTCAGGCGGCGGCCCGCCGGCACGCTGCCATCCAGCGCGAGGTACTGCTCGTCGAACGCCTCCGGCTCCAGCAGGTAGGCGTGCAGCGCGTCGCCCATCAGCGAGCCCGGGAACACCTCGTTGCGCGTCGCCAGACCGGCGGCGAACCGGCGCAGCATCGAGCTGGAGGCGTGATCGACGCGGGCGAGGTACGCCGCCAGCGGCTCCCGCACCGTGAGCACGCGCCCGGCGGGGCTGTCCGGCTCCGGCGGGGGCGCCGGGTGAACCGACGCGACGCTCATGGCGCGGCGCTTTCCTCGAGCGCCGCTGCCGGCACGTAGCCGGCCAGCAGCGCGCGCATGCGCGCCCAGTGGCTGCCCTCCCAGAACACGCGGCCGCAGCCGTCGCAGGTGGAGAAGCGCTGGTGCAGCTCGGCGACCTTCGGCGGCAGGCGGTCGGCGACCTCGGCCTTGGCGATGGGCCTGAGCGGCCGGTTGCAGTGCAGGCACAGCGTGAGCGGCCGCGCCTCGGCGCCGAGCTGCAGCCGCTCGACGATCTCGCGCAGCTGCTCCTGCGGCTTCAGCGCGTGGACGAAGCAGCCGTGGGTGATGTCGCGGGTTTTCAAGAGCTCCTTGTCGCGGGAGAGGACGATGCGGCCGTCGGCGCGCGCGAGTCGCCGGATGTCGTCGTCGTGGAAGCCGTTGTCGAACAGCGTGTCGAAGCCCAGCATGCGCAGTAGGCGCGCCAGGCCGCCCAGGTGCGCGTCGGCGATGAAGCGCGGCCGGCGCAGCGGCTCGTCGCGCACCTTGAGCAGCGGGCGCACGTCGAAGGCCTCGAACGTCGGGTAGACGCTGACGCGGTCGCCGTCGCGCAGGACGCGGGAGAAGTCCACCGACTCGCCGTTCACCAGGATCATCTCCACCTCGGTGTGGGGCACGCCGAGCGCCTCGATGGCGTTCTTCACGGTCGCCGCGCGCGCGCAGGCGTAATCGAACTCGCGCTTGCGGCGCTCCGGGGCGAGGAAGTCGTTCAGCTCCTCGTAGAATCTGAAGCGGGCGACGGCCATGGGTCGGACCATTCTAGCGCGCCCGCGCGCCGCCGCGGACCGGGGCCGCGCCGGTGATAGACTGCCGGTTCGCGCCGGCGCGGCCCGGCGGAGGAGGAGCGCTTCATGGGCAAAGGCGACCGGCCCCGCGCGGGCGTGATCGGACTCGGATCGATGGGCTGGGGCGTCGCGCGCTCACTGCTGCGCGCGGGCTTCGAGGTGCACGCTTGCGACGTGCGCCGCGACGTGGTCGAGCGCTTCGCCGGCGAGGGCGGCGTCGCCGCCGGCAGCCCGGCCGAGGTCGGCGCGCGCGCCGACGTCGTCGTCGTGCTGGTGGTGAACGCCGAGCAGACCGACCAGGTGCTGTTCGGCTCCGGCGGCGCGACCGAGACGCTCGCGCGCGGCTCGGTCGTGATCGCCAGCGCGACGGTGGCGCCGGAGTACGCGGTCGGCCTCGGCGAGCGGCTCAAGGCGCTCGGGCTGCTCACCATCGACGCGCCGGTCTCCGGCGGCGCGGCGAAGGCCGCCACCGGCGAGCTCTCGATCATGGCCTCCGGCACCCCGGCGGCGTTCGACAAGGCCAAGCCCGTGCTGGACGCGATCGCCGCCAAGGTCTACCGGCTCGGCAACAGCCCGGGCATGGGCTCGAAGGTGAAGATGGTCAACCAGCTGCTCGCCGGCGTGCACATCGCGGCCGCGGCCGAGGCGATCGCGCTCGGCATCAAGGCCGGCGCCGACCCCAACGTGGTCTACGAGGTCATCTGCAACAGCGCGGGCTCGTCGTGGATGTTCCAGAACCGCGTGCCGCACATCCTCGCCGGCGACTACACGCCGCTCTCGGCCGTGAACATCTTCGTCAAGGACCTCGGCATCGTGCTCGACTCGGCGAAGAGGAGTTCGTTCCCGCTGCCGCTGACCGCTTGCGCCCACCAGATGCTCATGATGGCGGCCGCGGCCGGCCACGGCCTCGAGGACGACGCCGCGGTGGTCAAGATCTTCCCCGGGATCGAGCTGCCGAAGCCGAAGAGCTGAGCGCCGCGTCAACACACCCCCGTGGCAACGGCGTAGCCTGCCCCCGTACCGCGATACGGGGGCCGGGGTCCAGGATACTCCTCGTCACCCCGGCGGAGCCTGCCCCGTACCGCGATACGGGGCCGGGGTCCAGGGATCGACGCGAGCGTGACGCGGTTGCGCGGGAAGCAGCGCAATGGCCCTGGATTCCGGCTTTCGCCGGAATGACGATCGCGTTTGTCGCGCCGGCGCAGCCGGCCCCGCGCCGCGATACGCGGGCCCGGGGTCCAGGATAGTCCTCGTCACCCCGGCGGAGGCCGGGGTCCAGGATGGTCCTCGTCGCCCTGCCGGAGCCTGCCCCGTACCGCGATACGGGGGCCGGGGTCCAGGGGTCGACGCGAGCGTCACGCGGTGGCGCGGGGAGCAGCGCAAGGGCCCTGGATTCCGGCTTTCGCCGGAATGACGATGGTGTGTGTCGCGCCGGCGCAGCCGGCCCCATACCGCGATACAGGGCCGCTGCCCGGCGGTTACGCGGCGGCGGGCTCTCCCAGCGCCGCGGCGAGCGCGTCGTCGACCTGCTCGAGCCAGACGAACTCGATCTTCGCGCGCGCCTCGGCCGGGATGTCCTCGAGGTCCTTGCGGTTCCTCGCCGGCAGCAGCACGGTGGTGATGCCCGCGCGCAGCGCCGCCAGCACCTTTTCCTTGATGCCGCCCACCGGCAGCACCAACCCGCGCAGCGAAATCTCGCCGGTCATGGCGATGTCGCTGCGCACCGGGCGGTTCGCCAGCAGCGAGGCGAGCGCCGTGAACATCGCGACCCCGGCCGACGGCCCGTCCTTGGGCGTCGCGCCGGCCGGCACGTGGACGTGGATGTCGGCCCGGTCGAGCGCGTCGGCCGCGATGCCGAACCCGTCGAGCCGCGCCTTGACCAGCGACAGCGCCGCCTGCGCGCTCTCCTTCATGACCTCGCCGAGCTGACCGGTGAGGATGAGCTTGCCGCTGCCGGGCACGCGCGTCGCCTCGATGAACAGGATGTCGCCGCCCACCGGCGTCCAGGCGAGTCCCGTCGCCACCCCCGGCACCGCGGTGCGCATCGCGACCTCGTTCTCGAAACGGCGCGGCCCGAGAATGCCGGGGACGTCGGCGGCGTCGATCGTGGCGGACGCCACTTCGCCCTCGGCGATGCGCATGGCGACGCGGCGCAGCACCGAGCCGATCTC
>CAZGTK010000141.1:5866-6401 GCA_964528415.1 uncultured Burkholderiales bacterium
GCGCAGCGCCTCGTCGGTGATCGCGCACTGCGACTCGGTGAGACCGTTCGCCTCGAGCTGGCGCTTGACCAGGTAGCGGCGCGCGATCTGCAGTTTCTCGTCCTCGGTGTAGCCCGGCAGCTGGATCACCTCCATGCGGTCGCGCAGCGGCCCCGGGATCGTCTCGAGCACGTTCGCCGTGGTGATGAACAGCACCTTCGACAGGTCGAACGGCACGCCGAGGTAGTTGTCGCGGAAGCTGCCGTTCTGCTCCGGGTCGAGCACCTCCAGCAGCGCCGATGACGGATCGCCATGCAGGCTGGCGCCGAGCTTGTCCATCTCGTCGAGCATGAACACCGGGTTGCGGGTGCCGGCCTTGCGCAGCTGCTGCATGACGTTGCCCGGCAGCGAACCGATGTAGGTGCGCCGGTGGCCGCGGATCTCCGCCTCGTCGTGCACGCCGCCGAGGCTCGCGCGCACGAACTTCAGGCCCAGCGCCCGGGCGATGCTCTGGCCGAGCGAGGTCTTGCCGACGCCGGGCGGGCCGACGAAGCAG
>CAZGTK010000142.1:0-6387 GCA_964528415.1 uncultured Burkholderiales bacterium
GCCTTCATGTTCAATGGGATTCTGCGTCGCCAGCGTCATGAACGGCGGCGCAAGCTTCATCGCGTGGCCCTCGATGGTGACTTGCGCCTCCTGCATCACCTCCAGAAGCGCCGACTGCGTCTTGGCCGGCGCGCGGTTGATCTCGTCGGCCAGCAGCAGGTTGGTGAACACGGGCCCCTTGCGGATGCGGAACTGGTTGGCGGCCTGGTCGAACATGGCGTGGCCCGTCACGTCCGAGGGCATCAGGTCGGGCGTGAACTGGATTCGCGCGAACTGACCGCCGAAGGTCTTGGCCAGCGCCTTCACCAGGAGCGTCTTGCCCAGGCCCGGCACGCCCTCGACCAGCACGTGGCCGGCGGCGACCAGCGTGACGATCACCTGGTCCAGCACGCGGTCCTGCCCCACCACCGCCTTGCGGATCTCGTCGCGCATGCGGCCGATGGCCTCCGCCGCCTTGGCGATGCGCTCGTTCATGTTGTTGTCGTCGGTCATAGGCTTTTCCGTAGGGTCTCCAGGGTTCGGATGGTGGCGGTGAAGTCGGCCTCGCTCGCCGGCGCCTTGCCGTCGAGCGCGCGGCGCACCTCGTCTGCGGGCAGCTTGGCCGCTTCGGCAAGGCGCTCTTTGAGATCGGCGGCCTTCAGCCAGTCGGGATGGCGGTAGAGCACGGCGCGCATCAGCGCCTCGCGCGAGGAATCGATCAGCGCGCCGGCGCGGCCGTTGCGCCACAGGAAGCGGCCGCTGCCCGTGATGTGGTCGAGCAGCCGCCGGCGGCGCGGGTCCTCCGCCGGCAGGAGCGGGCCGAAGCGCGCCGCCGCCGCCCACAGCGCCAGCAGGACCAGCACGGCGAACGCGATCACGGCCTCGCGCGCGCTGCGCCACAACACGTCCGCGAGCGAGGTGCCAAGATGCTCGCGCACCAGCCAGGTCGGCCCGTTGCCCGCGAGCAGCGCGAGGCCCGCGGCGGCGTGGTCGTGCTTGCCGATGCTGCCGTTGCGCAGGAAGGAATCGTCCGAGAGCACGGTCAGCCGGCCGGCGCCGACCGCGATCTGTACCAGATGCTGGTTGGCCGCGCCGGCGATCGCCACCGGCGCGCGGCTGCCGCCGTAGGCGAGCGACGTGCGCGGCAGGAACTGCACCTTGAGCGGCGCGCGCGCCTCGCGCAGCTTGACGATGGCGAGCTCGGGCTCGCGCGGCGCCTTGCGTTCGAAGCGCGCCTGGATGCCGAAGGGCTTGAGCAGCGGGTCGTTCTCGCCCTCGCCGCTTCTCGGCACCGGCACCAGCACGAGGTGGCCGCCGCGGTTCATCCACGCGCGCAGCTCGCTCGCGCGGGCGAGGTACGGCGACTGCCCGGCCGCGGCCAGGAACACGGTGGCGGGCGGCGGCGGCAGCTCGCCCAGGTGGATGCGCCCCTCGGCCGGCACGCCCTGCGCCGCGAGCAGCCGCTCCAGCGCCAGCAGCGGGTTGCGCCGCGCCTCGGCCTGGAGGCCGACTTCGCGCTCCTCGGTCACGCGCTCGAAGTTGGAGAAGAACCAGATCGCGGCGAGGGCGCCGAGAAAAAGCGCCAGCACCGAGCCGATCACCCAGTTCGGGCGGTTCACGGCGCCGCGGCGGCGGACGCGCCGCCGCCCCCTTCGAAATGTCGCTGCCAGTCGTCCGCCAGCGCCTCGACGCGCTGCGCCGCCGGCGCGATGCCGGCGTAGGCGAGCGCCTGCCAGAGGCCGACGACGGTGCGGAAGAAGCCGGCGTGCTCGGGCCGCGCGGCGCGCGTGACCGCGCGCAGGGCCTCGGCCTCGGTGAAGCCGGCCGGCAGCTCAAGCGCGTACTCGCCGGCGAGGCGCACCAGCGTCGCGCGGTAGAGCAGCGAGAGCGCCTCCCGCAGCCGCCCGGCGGCGGCGAGCCGCCGCGCCTCGCCGGCGGGATCGGCGGGCAGCGACTGCGGCCGCAGCGACGCGCCCGACACCGGGTCGGGCAGCGGCTCTTCGTCGTCCTCGCGGCGCGGCAGGGAGCGCAGGAACAGGTGCCGGTAGCGCCACAGCAGGAACACGCCGAACGCGACCGCGGCCCACATCAGCGCCTCGGACAGCGCCGCGATCAGGTTGCCGATGTCGCGCAGCCAGCGCGTGCCGCCCTCGCCCTGCCGGCCCCGCTCGCGCTCGTCGCCGATGTACTTCCAGAAGGTATCGGTGCGCCTGGTGGAGAACTCGTCGGTGGCGAGGATGCGTTCGATCTCGGCGCGCGCCCTCGCGGGGTCGACGTCGGCGGCGCGCACCGGCGCAGCCGCGAGCAGCGCGGCCGCGAGCGCGAGCAGGATCGCGATTCGCGTCATGCCGCGCTCCGTCCTTCCCGTTCGTCCAGCCGCGCGGCCATGCGCCGGAACGCGATCTCCAGGTCCCAGCCCTCGAGCAGCGTGCGGCGGTTGAGGTAGAGCGCGAAGCCGGCGGCGACGTAGAACGGCTCGATGATGGCGATCGCCGCGGCGTAGAACGCGAGCTCGACGAACTCGAACCACTGCGGCTGCGCGCCGGTGAACACGCCGCGCAGGTCGAACTCGATCGACTGCGGCAGCAGCAGCCAGAGCAGCCCGTAGAAGCCGAGGTTGAGCGCGAACTCGAGGTGCAGGCAGGCGATGGTGAGCCAGGTGGCGCCGCTGCCGGCGCGGCGCGAGAGGATGCCCACGCGCGCGCGCCACGCCGCGCCGCGGTTCCCCTCGAGCTGCCACACCGGCAGCACGAAGGAGCGGCGCGAGTGGATGCGGCGCCAGGTCAGCGACGCGATCAGGCCGTTCCACGCCGCCCCCGGCAGCGCGCGCAGCGTCTCGCGCACGGTCGGCACCTCGCCGAACACGGCGCGCGAGAGCACGTGCAGCGGCGCGCGGTCGAGCAGCGGCTTCAACCACCACAGCACCAGCGGCGCGTACTCCGGCGCGCGCAGCAGCACCAGCGCGATCAGCAGCGTGACCGGCGCCAGCACGGCGAGGAAGGACACGAACAGCGGCCCGGCGCACGCGCGCGCGAGCCGGAAGCCGAGGTCCATCGCCTCCCAGTCGCGCCGGGGGCGCGCGGCGACGCTGAGCCGGTCAATTTCCACGCCGCGTCCCGGCGAGCAGCAGGTAGGCGAGCACCAGCGCCCACAGCCCCGCGCCGACCGTGTACTTGGTCTGCGGCGGCAGCAGCGTGGTGGAGGACCAGAACGCCTCGATGAACGCGGCGATGACCAGCATGCCGGCGATCCCGTAAACGAGCGGCACGGCTTCGCGCGCGGCGTGCTTGAGCGACTCGATGCGCGTGCGCCGGCCGGGGCGCACCAGCGCCGCGCCGAGCTTGAGCCCGGCGCCGCCGGCCAGCACGATCGCGATCAGCTCGAACGAGCCGTGGCCGACGACGAACGGGTAGAACTGCGCGCCGTAGCCGACGACGTCCAGGTGCCCCGCCACCGCACCGATGTGGAGCCCGTTGAAGACCAGGAAGAACACGGCGCCGAGACCGAACAGCAGCCCGCCGGCGAAGGTCTGGAACGCGATGCGCACGTTGTTGAAGATGTAGAAGCCGAACATGCGGAAGTCGCTGGCGGAGCCGCGCTCGCGGCCGAGGTGCTCGGCGTCCGGGCGGTACATGTCCTCCACCTTCTGCGCCTGGCGCGGGTCCATCACGGTGTAGGCGAGCTCCGGGCTCGCCTGTACCGCGACCCAGGTGCCGACCAGCGGGCCGGCAAAGAGGGCGAGCGAGAGCAGCATCAGCCGCCACTCGCGCCGCACGCGCTGCGGGAATTCCGCCGTGACGAAGCGCGCCAGCGCCGAGCGCCGCACGCCGCGCGCGCTGTAGAGCGCCTGGTGGCCGCGCAGCATGAGCTGGTTCAGGCGCTCCACCAGCGCCAGCGAGTAGCCGCGTTCGCGCGCAAGGGCCAGGTGGCTGCAGAGCTGCCGGTACAGGTGGGGGAAGCGCTCCAGCTCGGCGGCGCGCGCCGCCTTGCGCTCGCCCAGGGCGTCCAGCATGGCGGCGAGCGCGTCCCAGGTCGGCGCGTAGCGCGCCTCGAATTCCTGCTGCGTCACCGCCGCCCCGACAGCCAGCGGCCGGTCTCGACCAATCGCGCCACCGCCGCGGGGCCGCGCGCGCCGAGCGCCGGGCCGAGGATGGCGGCGAGCTCCTCGGCGCGCTCGGGCGTGAGGGTGTCGACGCGCTCGGCGAAGCCCACCACCGCGCGTTGCTCGTCGACGGTCAGCGGCACCGGCGGCGGCCGCAGCGCGCCGGCGCCGAGCTCGCCCGCGCGCGGCGCCTCGCCGAGGTGCACGACCAGCGTCCCGGCGGCGAGGTCGCCGAGGCGCTTGAACTCGGGATTCACCAGCATGCTGGCGAGCCCGAGCCCGTAGCCGAACGGCAGGAAGTCGGCGAAGCGCAGCAGGTTGCGCGCGATCGACGAGGACCAGTTCACCGGGCTGCCGTTGTCGCGGATCACCGCCAGGCGCATCGCCCGCTTGCCGGGCGTCTGGCCGTCACGGTAGACCTCGAACAGCACCGGGTAGAACCACTCCAGCAGGAAGATCGCGATCAGCAGCAGCCCGCCGCCGAAGTCGCCCAGGCCCGGCAGGAAGATCGCCAGCAGGATGTAGGCGGCGGCGCGGACCAGGAAGTCGATGACCCAGGCGTAGAAGCGCGGCACCGGCCCCGCCGGGCGCAGCATGAGGTGGACGCCCTCGGGCGTCTCGACGTCCCGGACCGAGTCGAGCATCAGCTCTGCAGGTAGACGTCCCGGTAGCCCGCGTAGATCGACGCGGTGAACACCGGCCCCATCACCAGCCAGCCCAGCATCATCGGGATGCTGGCGAGCATCATCAGCACGATGCCGATCAAGCCGTAGACCAGGAACGCCGGGATGTTCTTCAGGCAGCCGGCGAAGCTCTGCTTCATCGCTTCCAGCGGGCCGAGCTCGTGGAACACCACCAGCGCCGGCGCGAACCACACCGCCATCACCAGCGGCACGGCGAGCCCGACCATCAGCAGCATCACGAGCAGGACGCTCGTCGGCCCGGTGGCCGGGTCGATGGTGTCGGTGCCGAGGAACACGCCGACGCCCAGCACCATCGCCGCGATGAGGCCCAGCACCAGCAGGCCCGCGAGGTAGAGCAGGCCGACCAGGATGAGCGGCTTGAACGGCTCGCGGAAGCCCGCGAACAGGTAGCCGAACTCGAGCTCGTCGCCCCTGGCAAGCGCGCGGCAGCCGAGCAGCAGGCCGCCGGTGAACACCGGGTAGAGCAGGCTGGAGACCATGTTGAGGAACGGCACGAAGCTCAGCGCCGCCAGGATCACGAACAGCGCGAGGATGATGAGCACCCAGGTGCCGGGGCTATCGCGGAACAGCCCGAAGCCGTCCTTGATCCAGCCCCAGCCGCGCCCGGCGCCGACTTTCTGCCCGCCCTCGACGAAGGCGCCCTCGTCCTGCGCGAGGACGGCGTCGGCCACCCGCGCCGACGGCGCCGCGTACGGATTGCCCTGCTCTGCCATGGCTGCTCCCCTTTGTTGTCTCGCCAAGGATTGGCAGCCCAAATGCTAGGTCATCGGCGTGACCGCCACAATCGCGGCGCGGTTGCCGGGCGGCCGAACGGTCCCCCGCCGCCGCCGGACGGCGCCGCGATGCGCGGCGTCAAGCGCGCCTTACGCCGCCTCGGCGAGCAGGCGCACGTAGCCGTGGCGCGCCTCGATCTGCCGGCCGAGCAGCTTCACCAGCGCGTAGACCGCGTCGATCGTCGGCGTCGGCACGCCCGTCAGCGCGCCCATCTCGATGACCGCGCCGACCAGCGCGTCCGCCTCCAGCGCGCGTCCGTGCTCGACGTCCTGCAGCATCGAGGTCTTGTGCGCGCCCACCTTCTCGGCGCCGGCGATGCGCTTCTCCAGTGGGATGCGGAACGTGATCCCCAGCCGCCCCGCCACTTCCTGCGCCTCGGTCATCATGCGCGCCGCCAGTTCGCGCGTGAGCGGGAAGCCGCAGATCTCGGCCAGCGTGGCGTGGGTCAGCGCGCTGATGGGATTGAACGACAGGTTGCCCCAGGCCTTGAGCCAGATTTCGGCGCGGATGTCCGCCAGCACCGGCGACTTGAAGCCGGCGCGCTGGAACAGGTCGGAAACGCGCTTCACGCGCTCGCTTTCGCTGCCGTCGGGCTCGCCCAACGGGAAGCGGTCGCCCTCCACCAGCCGCACCTCGCCGGGCGCCACCACCTCGGCGCCGGGATACGCCACCGCGCCGATCACCCGCGCGGGGTCGACATGGGCGGCGATGGCGCCGCCCGGGTCGGCCATCTCCAGCCGCCGGCCGTCGTGCTCGCCGCCGTGGCGGTGGAAGTACCACCAGGGCAGGCCGTTCTGGATCGTCACCAGCACAGTGCCGGGGCCCAGC
>CAZGTK010000143.1:0-3485 GCA_964528415.1 uncultured Burkholderiales bacterium
AGCGACGTTGTCGAAGATTGCCTGGAAGCGTGCCTCCGATTCGCGGATGCGCTCGGGCTGTCCGAGGAGGAGACGCTGCACGCGCTGGGCCTGACGGGCAGCCAGGTGTCGGGCGTCTCGGAATATCTCAGCAACGGCTCGTCCTCCAAGAGCTTTCACGCGGGGTGGTCGGCGATGTCCGGTATCGTCGCGGCGAACCTGGCGCGCGCCGGCATGACCGGCCCGGCCACCGTCTTCGAGGGCCGCTACGGCACGTTCAAGACCCACGGCGTGGAGAGCGAGTGCGATCCGGCGCTGGTCGCCGCCGACCTCGGAACCCGCTGGGAGTCGACGCGGATCTCCATCAAGCCGTACCCGTGCTGCCACTTCGCGCACGCGTTCATCGACTGTGTCCTGGAGATGCGCCGGCAGGGCGTCTCGAGCGCCGACGTGCAGTCGCTGCACTGCGTGGTGCCGGAGATCGAGCTGCCGCTGATCTGCGAGCCGTTCCAGCAGAAGCTGAAGCCGGACTCGGCGTACGCCGCGAAGTTCAGCCTGCCCTTCCTGCTGGCGGCGGCGCTCGTCGACGGGCGCGTCGACCTGCGGACGTTCGACGCGGAGAACATCCGCCGCGCGGACCTGCTCGAGCTGGCGGGAAGGGTTTCGTACCGCGTCGCTCAGCCCGGCGAGACGACCTTCCCGCGCTATTTCCCCGGCTGGGTCGAAGCGCGCCTGGCGGGCGGCGGATCGCTGGTGCAGCGACTCGACGTGAATCGCGGCAATCCCGACAGCCCGCTCGAGCAGTCTGCGCTGGAGGAAAAGTTCAAGAGCAACGTCGAAGGCGTGCTGGATGCCGCCGCCGCCGCGGACCTGATCGCGGCACTGGCGCGGCTGGACGACCTTCGCGCAGCGGATATCGCGGCGCTGCTCGCCCGATGCCGGTAACGGCAGGGGCGCGGCGCGCAGCACGACACGGACGATTGATCAGCCTGGAGAAGCCATGACGGACCGCTACGCAGCTTTCAAGCACCTTCGCTTCGACAAACCGGCGGAGCGCGTGCTGCGCATCACGCTCGACCGGCCCGAGCGCATGAACTCGCTGGACTTCGAGGCGCACGGCGAGCTGACGAAGGTGTGGACCCTCATCGACGAGGATCCGGAAGTGAACGTCGCGATCATCCGCGGCGCCGGCAAGGCGTTCTCCGCCGGCGGCGACTTCGGCATGGTGCAGAAGATCATCAGCGACTACGAGACGCAGGTCGCCGCGCTGAGGGAGTTCCGCGACCTCTGCTACAACCTCATCAACTGCTCGAAACCGGTCGTCTCGGCGATCCACGGACCGGCGGTCGGCGCCGGGCTGGCGGTGGCGCTGCTGGCGGACATCTCCATCGCGGCGCGCTCGGCGCGCATCATCGACGGCCACACCCGGCTCGGGCTCGCGGCGGGTGATCACGCGGCGATGATCTGGCCGCTGCTCTGCGGCATGGCCAAGGCCAAGTACCACGTCCTGCTGTGCGAGGCGGTGAACGGCGAGGAGGCGGAGCGCATCGGGCTCGTCTCGCTGTGCGTCGACGACGACCAGCTGCAGGACAAGGCGGTGGAGGTGGCGTCGCGGCTCGCCACCGGCGCGCAGCGTCCGATCCGCTGGAGCAAGTACGCCCTCAACAACTGGCTGCGGCTGGCGGGGCCGATTTTCGACAACTCGGCGGCGCTCGAGCTGCTGAGCTTCAACGGGCCGGAGGTGCGCGAGGGCCTCGCGTCGCTGCGCGAGAAGCGGCCGCCCAATTTCGATTACAAGGTCTGAGCGCGTTCGCGGGAGAACGGCGCGCGGATTGGTTCGGCGACGGTGGTGCCTGAAGGCGCAGCCGTCGCCCAAGTGCAAAGGAGAAGAAGACATGCTTTCCGGCATCAAGATCAGCCAGGAAAAGTGGGACTGGGACTATTTCCTGTTCGAACGCCAGAAGGTGCTCGACCTTTGGCCGACCGGCGACGAGCTGAAGGGCGTCGCCGCGCTGGAGAAGGCGGTTGCCTATCACCGGCAGCAGCCGTGGTGGAAGTACGCCTCGCTGCGCAACGAGCGCGCCGAGCAGGAGGGGCGCATCCAGATCGTGCCGCAGGTGGGGCACGCGCTGGTGGAGCACACGGTCGAGCACATGCACCACTCGGAAGACCTCGCGCCGGATCGCTGGTACGTGATCACGGACACCTACACGCGCAAGAGCCAGTACGCGAAGGCGCAGGATGCGGTCGAGCGCAGCATTCGGGATGGCTTCTCCTATCTGAACGGATATCCCCTGGTCGCCCACGGCGTAGCGGGCGCGCGCGCCCTCAACGAGTGCACGACGGCCGCCGTGGGCAGCGACAACAACGACGAGGACGCGCGGCTGCCGGCCGACATCGCGTTCGCCGGCGGCTGGACCTGGGGAACGATCAAGTCGATCGAGCAGCTGATCCAGCACTCCCGCGACTACCCGGTCGACAAGAACCTGCACAACTGCCAGTACATCGATCGGCTGGTGGGCTACTACACGGAGCAGGGCGTGCCGCTCCTGCGCCGTGCCTCGGCCAATCTGCCGGGCTGGGATTCGCTGAGCTTCAAGGTCACCGTGTCGCTGCTGGAGGTTCTGCTCTCGGCCGCCCAGGGGGTGAAGTACATCGACCTGAGCCTCGGCATCGGCATGAATCTCGTGCAGGACACCGCGGCGATCCATGTCCTGCGCAAGCTGGCGCGGGAATACCTGGACGCGATGGGGCACACCGACGTCAAGGTGTTCTCCTGGACCTACATGTACCTCGGCGACTGGCCGCTCGAGCGCGGCCAGATGTCCGGGCCGCTCGCCTGGAACGCGGCAGTGTCCTCGCTCGCGGGCTGCAACGGAATGTTCATCAAGTCGCCCGACGAGTCCACCACGACGCCGACGGCCGCGGGCTTTCGCGAGGCGATCCATATCGCCGGGCAGGTCGCCCGTCTGGTCGCGGGACAGCGGCTCGACACCAGCCCGGAGCTCGCGCAGGAGCGCGACATGATCGAGCGCGAGGTGCGCGCGGTCGTTGCGCGAATCCGCGAGCTCGGCGACGGCGACCTGGCCCGGGGCAGCTGCAAGGCAATGCTGAGCGGCGTGCTGGACACCATGTTCTCGCCCTACCGGTCGCTCAAGAGCCAGGTCAAGGTCGTGCGCGACCACAACGGGGCGCTGCGCTACCTGGATCCGGGCCTGGTTCCGCTTCCGCCGGAGGTGCGGGATTACCACCGCGAGAAGATCGGCGAGCGCGAGAAGCGCGAGGGCACGAAGGCGGACGTGAACTGGATCATCCGCGAGGCGACGTGGGCATCCCGTCCCCTGGTGGAGCAAGCGCCCGAGCGGGCTTACTGGCTGGAAGAACCCGCCCGCGCCAAGCGGAGCGTCTGAACTGCGTGGGAGGAGCGACGGATATGAGCGGCACGCGTGCAAACACCGATATGAAGTCTTCGACCAAGGTGCCGGGCCGGACCAGCCCGTCGAAGC
>CAZGTK010000143.1:3495-6374 GCA_964528415.1 uncultured Burkholderiales bacterium
GATTCTGGGCACGGTGGGACAGGACGCCCACATCGTCGGCAGCTCGGTGCTCAAGTTCGCCTTCGAGGAGGCGGGCTTCAAGGTCGTCTTCCTGGGCGCGGTGGTGCCGCCCGAGGACTTCATCAAGGCCGCCAAGGAAACGGCGGCGGACGCGATCCTGGTGTCTTCGCTTTACGGCATGGGGCGCATCGATTGCGCCGACTTCCGCGCGAAGTGCGTGGAGGCGGGCCTCGACGACATCCTCCTCTACATCGGCGGCATCCTGGTGACCGACCCCGAGGCGTGGCCGGAGACCGTGAAGGTGTTCAAGGAATACGGATTCGATCGCGTGTATCCGCCGCAGACCAAGCCGGAGGCCGCGATCGGGGATCTTCGGAACGATCTTTCGCACAAGTATCAGTTTCCGTCGAAGAGCGAGGGGGCGTCCGTGGCGTAGGCGGGGACGCGTACGCCCTGCGGCGGGTCTCGACCGAGACGATTCCGACGGGGCGATTTCTGAGGAGAGCGCAATGCAGTTGACCGGACGCGTCGCCATCGTCACCGGGGCCGGTGCCGGGATCGGGAAAGCCGTGGCGCAGAAGCTGGCGCTCGCCGGCGCCCGGGTCGCGGTCGTGGATCGCGATGGGGCGAGAGCCGAGGATACGGCCAGCGCAATCGCGCAGGGTGGGGGAACTGCCGTGCCCGTGATTGCCGACCTCGGTGTTGCCGCCGATATCGAGCGAGCGGTCGAGCGCACGATGGCCGAGTGGAACCGTATCGACATCCTCGTCAACAACGCGGGGATGCGCGTCATCAAGCCGCTTCTCGATCACACCGCCGAGGATTTCGAGTCGACCTTCGGCGTCAACGTGATCGCGCCGTTCCTTTGCATGCAGCGGGCGATTCCGCATATGCGTCGCCAGGGCAAGGGGAAGATCGTGAACGTCGCCTCCGTTGCCGGTTTCGTCGGCCGACCGCATCGGGTGGCGTACTGCGCGTCGAAGGGCGCGGTCCTCGCCATGACACGCGCCGCCGCGGTCGACCTCTCGGGAACGAACATCTGCGTCAACGCGATCGCGCCCGCGCTGATTTCGACCCCGTTCAATGCCAGCTTCGCGAACGACCCTAAGCTGGGCTCGCAGTGGGGCAAGGAGAACATCGTGCAGCGCTGGGGCGTGGCGGAGGACGTTGCGGGCGCCGCGCTGTTTCTCGCGTCCGACGAATCGGATTTCATGACGGGCTCGGTCATGACGATCGACGGCGGCTGGACGGCCGCGATGGTCAGGGCCAACGAGCTCTGACCCTTGAAGTTTCTCGACCGAGCGCGCGCAGGATCGCTCGGCGGAAATCGGAGGACCACCCATGGTGCTTGCTGCTTGGAACCATCGGAGGGCTGACAGCCTGAGCGTGGGCGCGGTGAGGGCACTGCACCCTCCTTGATGGGGGAGCTCCCTACCGAATACGACAACTATGACTCTCGCCTTAGGAGGAACAAATGATTAAACGGATCCCCTCTCGGCTACTCGGCCGAGCAATACTCGGTTCGCTTTCTGCGCTCCTGATCTGCAGCGGCGCGTTCGCGCAGGACAAGTACCCGTCGCGGCCGGTGGAAATGATCGTCCCCTGGGGTCCCGGCGGCGGCGCCGACCAGACCGGCCGGAAGATCGCCAAGATCCTGGAGCAGCAGAACAAGATCACGGTCCCCGTGGTGAATGTCCCGGGAGCGACCGGTGTGACCGGCCTGACGAAGCTCGCGACCGGGTCGAACGACGGCTACACGATGTCGATCCTCACGGCGGACAGCTTTCCGTTGCTGCTGGGAAGCGCCCCTAAGTGGAATCTGGAGGACTACACGCCGATCGCCGTGATGATCCAGCAGCCTTCCGGGATCTACGTTGCTCAGAACAGCCGGTTCGCGACATGGAGCGATCTGGAGCGGGAGGCCAAGGCGAAGCCCGGGCAGCTGAAGGTCGCCGTCTCGGGACTCGGAAGCACCGACGACATCACCATCGAGTACCTTGCCTCGAAGGGCGTGAAGATGGTTTCGGTGCCGTACGCGAAGCCGGGCGAGCGCTATTCCGCGCTGCTGGGAGGACACGTCGATGCCATGTACTCGCCGGTCGGCAACATCCAGTCATACGTCGACACCAATCAGATGCGGCCGCTCTTGCTCCTAAGCAAGGACCGCGTGGCGAAATTCAAGGACATCCCGACCTCCGTCGAGCTCGGCTACGACGTCACCCTGCCTCAGTTTCGTGGCGTCATCGTCAAGGCAGGGACCGATCCGGCCAAAGTGAAGATGCTTTCTGAAATGCTGGCGAAAGTGGCGACGGATCCCGAGTACAAGGAGTTCCTCGCCAAGGCGACGGCTAGGGAAGACAGCTTCCTGCCTCATGATGAAGCGCTGAAGTTCATGCGGGGCGAGCTGGAGGCCATGAAGAGCCTGATCGCCGCAACCCGCAGCGCGAAGAAATAGGCGTAGGGGCGAGCTCACGCCAGACCGGGTCGTCGCCGGCTGCGTATCGCCGGCCGGCGCCCGGTTGCCGGTCGGGGCGACGTACTGCCGGTGTCCGCCGGCGCGACGATGTAGCCCCCGTCAGCCTCGACCCCGACCGTCATTCTGGCGGAGCCTGCCCCGTACCGCGATACCGGGGGCCGGAATCCAGGGTTTCCCCGTCATCCCTGCCCTCTCCCGCCAGGGGAGAGGGAGTAAACCCCCTGGGCCCCGGCCTTCGCCGGGGCGACGAAGTAGGTAGGACTGCGCTGGGGCGACGGATAAGGCCGGCCCCGGTACCTAGATGATCGTCATTCCGGCGCAGGCCGGAATCCAGGGTTTCCCCCTCACCCCGGCCCTCTCCCACCGAGGGAGAGGGGGCAAATGCCCTGGGCCCCGGCCTCCG
>CAZGTK010000144.1:0-6367 GCA_964528415.1 uncultured Burkholderiales bacterium
GCACGGCGCAGACCACGCCGGGCTCGCGGGCGACGGCGGCGTCCGCGGTCGGCTCGACCGGGCCTGCGTCGACGCGCGCCACCTCGGTGCCGTGCACTTGCCGGAGCCAGCGCGGTTCCGCCGGCAGGTGCGCGCCGAGGCGCGCGCGATTCTCGGCGACGCAGGCCGGCGCGTCGCCGACGTGATCGCCGAGATTGAGCGACGCGTACGGGCCCTGGCTGACGCCGCCGGCGCGCGTGGTGAACAGCGCCCGCACGCGGCGCGGCGCGGGCCAGTCCGGGACGATCGCGGAAGGCAGCATCGCCGTCACGCGGCGGGCCGCGGGCAGCGCAGCGCGTCGAGAAGGCCCGCGAGGTCGGCCGGCGCCGGCGAATCGAACTGCAGCACTCGGCCGCTCGCGGGGTGCGTGAAGGCAAGCGTCGTTGCATGCAGCGCCTGCCGCTTGAACGCGCGGCACGGCGCCGGGAGCGCGGCGTTGCGCCGGTAGACGGGGTCGCCCACCAGCGGATGGCCGATGGAGGTGAGGTGCACGCGGATCTGGTGCGTTCGGCCGGTTTCCAGCCGGCAGCGCAGCAGCGTGCAGGCGCCGAAGCGCTCCAGCACCTCGTAATGGGTCACGGCGGCCTTGCCGGCCGCCACCACGGCCATGCGCGTGCGCTGCGTCGGATGACGGCCGACGGGCGCGTCCACCGTGCCGCCGCGCTCGAGGTCGCCCTGGACGAGCGCGAGATACTCGCGGCGCACGTCGCGCGCCGCCAGCTGACGCACCAGGGTCGCGTGCGCCGGGAGGGTTTTTGCCACCACCATGAGGCCGCTGGTGTCCTTGTCGAGGCGGTGCACGATCCCCGCCCGCGGAATCCCGGCCAGCGCGGGGCAATGGTGCAGCAGGGCGTTGAGCAGCGTGCCCTGCCAGTTGCCGCTGCCCGGGTGGACGACGCGCCCCGGCGGCTTGTCCAGCACCAGCACGTCGGCGTCCTCGTGCACGATCGCGAGCGGGATTGCCTCCGGCGCGAAGGCGGCCGCCTCGGGCGCCGGCGCCGGCGCGAGATCGACGCGCTCGCCGCCCCAGACCTTGTCCTTGGGCGTGACCTCGCGACCGTCCACCCGCACGCAGCCGCCGCGGATCCACGCGGCGAGCCGCGAGCGCGAGTATTGGGGCAGCACGCTGGCCAGCGCCTGGTCGAGACGCATGCCGGCCACCTCGCGCGGCAGCGTCAGGCGCGCCGGCGGGGTCGGCTCGGGGGTAGAATAGGGCACGACATTCAAGCGAGGCTCGCCCGACATGCGCCCTAGTTTCTCTGCAATCCCCGCCGCGCCGCTGCCGGCGCGCGCGGCGGCCTCGATCGCCGCGCTCGCGGTGGTGCTGCTGGCCGGCTGCGGCAACCTGTTCACGAGCGAGGACGAGACGCAGACCTGGTCCGCGCAGCGCCTGTACAGCGAAGCCAAGGACGAGCTGAACAGCGGCAACTACCAGCGCGCCATCAAGCTGTTCGAGACCCTCGAGGCGCGCTATCCGTACGGCCGCTTCGCCATGCAGGCGCAGCTCGAGGTCGCGTACGCCTACTACAAGGACGGCGAGGTGGCCCAGGCGGTGCAGGCGGCCGACCGCTTCATCAAGCTGCACCCGAACCATCCCAACGTCGACTACGCCTACTACCTGAAGGGCCTCGCGCATTTCAACACGCAGAGCGGTTTTCTCGCCAACCTGGCGGGGCAGGACCTGACCGAGCGGGATCCGAAGGCGGCGCGGGACTCGTTCGACGCGTTCAAGGAGCTGGTGGCGCGCTACCCCGAGAGCCGCTACGCCGACGACGCGCGCGCGCGCATGCGCTACCTCGTGAACGGCCTGGCCATGCACGAGGTCCACGCGGCGCGCTATTACCTGCGGCGCGGCGCCTACGTCGCGGCGGTCAACCGCGCCACGTTCGCGCTGAAAACCTACCCGGAGACGCCGGCGGTCGAGGACGCCCTGGCGGTGATGATGGAGGCCTACGAGCGGCTCGGGCTCACCGACCTGAGCAACGACAGCCGGCGGGTGCTGGAAAAGAATTTCCCGCAGAGCCCGTGGCTGGCCGGCGGCCCGCAGTCGGGTTCCTGGTGGAAGTTCTGGTGACGCTCGGTAGCCGACGCCGCGCGGGAGCAAAGGGTGGCATGGCCCCGGAGGCGCCGAGGAGCCGGGGAAAAGCCTGAATGCCTTGAACCGCGAAGGACGCGAAGGACGCCAAGTAACGAATTCCTTCCCCGTTGTCGGGTTTCCTTCGCGTCCTCTGCGTCCTCGGCGGTGGAAAGCTCTTGAACTTCTCCGCGCCTCCGCGGTGAAGACGCCGCCGCCGTTCCGGCTCAGCGCGCGAATTTCCTGACCACGTCCATGAGCTCGGCGATGGCCGCCTCGCCGTCGCCGGAGCGGATCGCGCCCTTCACGCAACCCTGGGTGTGGTCCTCCAGCAGCTGCAGGCCGACCGCGTCGAGCGCCGAGCGCAGGGCGGCGATCTGCGTCAGCACGTCGACGCAGTAGCGGTCTTCCTCGATCATCCTCGCGACGCCGCGGACCTGGCCCTCGATGCGGGCGAGGCGCTTGAGCAGCGCGGGCTTGTGCGGCTGCACCACCGATTTCGGCGCGTGGCAGGCCTCGGGCGCCGGCGCGGACTTACGCGACGACGTCAAAGCCGGCTCCCTCGATGGCGCCCTTCAGCTGCGCGATGCCGGTGCGCGTCGGATCGAAGCGCACGGTGGCGCGCTTCTCCGCCAGCGACACGTCGGCGTGCTCGACGCCCGGCGTCTCGCGCAGCACGCGGGTCACGCTGCCAACGCAGCCCATGCAGGTCATGCCGTCGATTTTCAGGGTTACCGTTTCCATGCTTCCTCCTGTGCGGGTGACGGGTAATGGGTAATGGGTGATGGGTAATGGGTAATGCGCGGCGGGCGTCGCGTCGCGGGGCACGGCGGCCGGAGTGACGCGGCCGGCCGTTTTCCCATCGATCATGGCCCATTCGCCTTTACCGGGATTCACCCGGCCGCCAGCGCTTGAGCAGCAGCGAGTTGCTGACGACCGACACCGACGACAGGGCCATCGCGGCGCCGGCGATGACCGGGTTCAGCAATCCGACGGCCGCCAGCGGGATCCCGAGGACGTTGTAGACGAAGGCGAAAAACAGGTTCTGCCGGATCTTGGCGAGCGTTGCGCGCGACAGCGAGATGGCGTCGGCGACGCCGGCAAGGTCGCTGCGCATCAGCGTCACGTCGGCCGCCTCGATGGCCACGTCCGAGCCGGTGCCGACCGCGAAGCTCACGTCGGCGGCCGCCAGCGCCGGTGCGTCGTTGATGCCGTCGCCGACCATGCCCACCACGCGGCCGGCGGACTTCAGCCGTCGCACTTCCTCGGCCTTGTGCTGCGGCAGCACCTCGGCCACGAAGCGGTCGACGCCGGCCTCGCGGGCGATCGCGCCGGCGGTGGCGCGGTTGTCGCCGGTCAGCATCACGACCTCGAGGCCCATCGCCTTCAGCCGCGCCACGGCGTCGCGCGACGTCTCCCGCAGCCGGTCGGCGATGGCGGGGAGGGCAAGCACCTCCCGGCCGCGCGCCAGGGCCACGACCGTCTTGCCCTGGGCGGTGAGCGGCTCCAGCTCGGCCGCCGGCACGTCGATCCCGCGGCCGGCAAGGAACGCGGGCGAGCCGAGCGCGAGCGGCACGCCGTCCACCTCGCCGGTGACGCCGCCGCCGGTGACCGCCTCGAACGCGGCCAGGCGCCCGAGCCGCACGCCCTCGTCGCGCGCGCGGTCGAGAATCGCCTTCGCCAGCGGGTGCTCGGAGCCCTGCTCGAGCGAGGCGGCCAGCGCGATGACGTCGCGTTCGGTCGCGCCGCGGGCGACCACGTCGGTCAGCGCCGGCTTGCCTTCCGTCAGCGTGCCCGTCTTGTCGACGACGAGCACGCGGATGTGCTCGGCCTGCTCCAGCGCCGCCGCGTTCTTGACCAGCACGCCGGACTGGGCGCCGCGGCCGGTGCCGACCATGATCGCAGTGGGCGTTGCGAGCCCCAGCGCGCACGGGCAGGCGATCACCAGCACCGCGACGGCGTTGATCAGCGCGGTGGTGAAGTCGCCGGCGAGCCCCCAGGTCACCGCCAGGGTCATCAGGCTGATGCCGACCACCACCGGAACGAAAATGCCCGAGATGCGGTCGGCGAGGCGCTGGATCGGCGCCTTCGAGCCTTGCGCCTCCTCGACCAGGCGGATGATGGCGGCGAGCTGGGTGTGGCTGCCGACGCCGGTCGCGCGGGCGCGCAGGCTGCCCTGCTGGTTCAGCGTGCCGGCGTAGACCCTGTCGCCGGTCGCCTTCGTGACCGGCAGGCTCTCTCCGGTCAGCATGGCCTCGTTCACGGTGGTCGTGCCCTCGGTCACCTCGCCGTCGACCGGGATGCTCTCTCCCGGGCGCACGATGAAGACGTCGCCGACCGCCAGCGTGCCGACGTCGACCTCGGTGAGCTCGCCGTCGCGCTCGACGCGGGCGGTGCGCGGCTGCAGGCGGATCAGCGACTCGATCGCCGCGGAGGTGCGCGCGCGGGCGCGCGACTCGAGCAGCTTGCCCATCAGCACGAGCGTGATGATCGCGGCGCTGGCCTCGAAGTAGACATGCTGGTCGAGCGTGAAAACCGTGACGACGGCGCTGAACGCGTAGGCCATCGTGGTGCCGAGCGCGACCAGTACGTCCATGTTGGCGCCGCCGCCGCGCAGGGCGTGCCAGGCGCCGACGTAAAAGCGCTTGCCGATCCAGAACTGCACCGGCGTGGCGAGGACGAGCTGCAGCCAGCGCGGCAGGAACTCGTGGCCGGCGCCCGTGAACATCGGCACCATCTGCGCGACCAGCGGCAGCGTCAGCGCAACGGAGATCCAGAAGAGGCGCAGGTCGCGGGCGTAAACGGCGGCGCGGCGGGCCTTCTCCTCCTCGCGCGAGGTCGCGGTGATCTCCTCGGCGCCGTAGCCGGCGCGCTCGACCGCGGCAATGAGTTCCGCCGTCGTGGCGGCGCCGGGCGACAGGCGGACGCGGGCGCGCTCGGCGGCGAAGTTGACGCTGGCCTCGACGCCGTCGATGCGGTTCAGGACCTTTTCGATGCGCGCCGCGCACGCGGCGCAGGTCATGCCGTTCACCTTCAGCTCGACCGCTTGCGGCGGGACCGAATAGCCGGCGCGCTCGATGCTCCTGACCAGCGCGTCGGGCGCGGTGGCGCTCGGGTCGAACTCGACGTGCGCGCGCTCGGCGGCAAAATTGACCGCGGCCTGCACGCCGGGCAGGCGGTTCAATACCTTCTCGATGCGCACGGCGCAGGCCGCGCAGGTCATGCCCTCGACGGGCAGATCGATGGAACGTGGTGCTGCCGAACTCATGGCGACTCCTTCAGACGACGATCGCCATCTTATACCCCATGGGGGTATATGTCAAGCCCGGCTCAGCCGGCCAGCTCGGGCCGGTCGCGATACTGGTCCAGCGCCTCCGGATTGGCCAGCGCCTCGAGGTTCCTGACCGGCCGGCCGTGGACGACGTTGCGCACCGCGAGCTCGACGATCTTGCCGCTCTTGGTGCGCGGAATGTCGGTTACGGCGATGATCTTCGCCGGCACGTGGCGCGGCGTCGTGTTGGCGCGGATGGTGTCCTTGATCCGCCTCTCCAGCGCGGCGTCCAGCGACACGCCCTCGGCGAGCCGCACGAACAGAACCACGCGCACGTCGTTCGGATTGCCGGGGGGCCAGTCCTGGCCGATCACCAGGCTCTCCAGCACCTCCGCCAGCTGCTCGACCTGACGGTAGATCTCCGCGGTGCCGATGCGCACGCCGCCCGGGTTCAGGACCGCGTCGGACCGGCCGTAGATGACGATGCCGCCGTGGCGCGTCACCTCGACGTAGTCGCCGTGACACCACGCACCGGCGAAGCGCTCGAAGTAGGCGGCGCGGTACTTCGCCCCGTCCGGATCGTTCCAGAAGCCCACCGGCATCGACGGAAACGGCGCCGTGCAGACGAGCTCGCCTTTCTGCTGCTCGATGGCGCGGCCGTCGTCGTCGAACACCTCCACCTTCATGCCGAGGCCCTTGCACTGGATCTCGCCGCGCCACACGGGCAGCCACGGGCAGCCGAGGACGAAGCAGGAGACGATGTCGGTGCCGCCCGAGATCGAGGCGAGCTGCAGGTCGGGCTTGACCTCGCGGTACACGTAATCGAACGCCTCGGGCACCAGCGGCGACCCGGTGGAGAGAATCGCGCGCAGCGAGTCGAGTCGGTGCGTCTCGCGCGGCTTCAGGCCCAGCTTGTTGCAGTGATCGATGAACTTGGCCGACGTGCCGAAATGGGTGATGCCCTCGGCGTCGACGAAGTCGAA
>CAZGTK010000145.1:0-6336 GCA_964528415.1 uncultured Burkholderiales bacterium
GGCACCGCGAGGCTCGCCACGGACCTGCTGGCCGCCACCGGCGTCGACCGTGCGACGACCGAGCTCGTCCCGCTCGGCGGCGCCGACGCGGCCGCGGCGCTCCTGGAGGGCCGCGTCGACGCCGCCTTCTTCGTCGCCTCGATCGACGCGCCGGTCGTGCAGAAGCTGCTCGCCGCCGACGGTGTCCGGCTCATGGAGCTGGAGCTGGCCGAGGCGTACGCACGCCGCTTCCAGCACCTCGCGCGGGTCACCCTGCCGCGCGGCGCCGTGGATTTCGTGCGCGTGATCCCGCGCCAGGACGTCACCCTGCTCGCCGCCCGCGCCAACCTGGTGGTGCGCGATGACCTCCATCCCGCCCTCATCTACCTGCTGATGCGCGCGGCCGAGGAAACCCACGGCCGCCCCGGCGTGTTCCAGCGCCACGGCGAGTTTCCCTCGGCCGCCAACACCGACCTGCCGCTGAGCCCCGAAGCGCAGCGCTACTACCGCTCCGGAGCCCCGTTGCTGCAGCGCTACCTGCCGTTCTGGCTCGCCAACCTGGCCGACCGCCTGCTGGTGATGCTGGTGCCGCTCATCGCGATCGCCTTTCCGCTGTTCCGGCTGCTGCCGGTGCTCTACGCCTGGCGGGTGCGCTCGCGCATCTACCGCTGGTACGGCGAGCTGAAGTTTCTCGAAGCCGAGGTCGAGCGCGAGCCCTCCCCGGCGAGGGTCGACGAGCACCTGCGGCGGCTCGAGGAGATCGAGGAGGCGGTCAACCGCACGCGCGTCCCGCTCGCCTATTCCGAGCATCTGTATATCTTCCGCGAGCACGTGGACATGGTGCGCGGCAAGATCAGGGCGCGGGCATCGGCAGCGGCGCGCTGACTGTGCCATCATGGACCTTCCGCCCCAGGGAGGCTCCCATGACCGTCACCAACCGCGAGTCGGGCACCAACGTCCACGAGGTCGCCGACGGCGTCTACCGGATCAACACGCCGGTGCCCGGGTTCTCGTTCAACCAGTACCTGATCGTCGACGACGAGCCGCTCCTGTTCCACACCGGGCCGCGCAAGCTGTTCCCGCTGGTGCGCGAGGCGGTCGCGACCATGCTGCCGGTGGAGCGGCTGCGCCACATCGGCTTCTCGCACGTCGAGGCCGACGAGTGCGGCTCGCTCAACGAGTGGCTCGCCGCGGCGCCGCGCGCCGCGCCGCTGTGCGGGCAGGTCGCGGCGATGGTCTCGATCGCCGACCTCGCCGACCGCGAGCCGCGCGCGCTGGCCGATGGCGAGACCCTCTCTCTCGGCCGCCATCGCGTGCGCTGGCTCGACGCGCCGCACCTGCCCCATGCCTGGGAATGCGGCTTCCTCCACGAGGAGTCGACGCGCACGCTGCTCTGCGGCGATCTGTTCACGCAGGGCGGCACCGACCTGCCGGCGCTGACCGAGGCCGACATCCTGGGACCGAGCGAAGCCTTCCGCCGGCAGATGGACTACTTCTCGCACACGCGCTTCGCCACCGACCTGATCGAGAAGCTCGCGGCGACCGCGCCGACGACGCTCGCGTGCATGCACGGCAGCGCGTGGCGCGGCGACGGCGCCGCGCTGCTGCGCTCGCTCGGCGAATCGCTCGCGCGCTGACGCGCAACCCCGCGGGGCGTCCGGTGATCCGCGTCGGCCTGATCTCCGACACCCACGGGCTCCTGCGCCCGGAGGCGGCGGCGTTCCTGCGCGGCGCCGACGCCATCGTGCACGCCGGCGACATCGGCGACCCGCAGGTGCTCGAGGCGCTGCGCGCCATCGCGCCGGTCACCGCCGTGCGCGGCAACGTCGACCGCGGGCCGTGGGCCGGGACGGTGCCGGCGACAGAGGTGCTGCAGGTCGGCGGGGTGCTCGTCTACGTGCTGCACAATCTGGAGGAAATCGACCTGGATCCCGCGGCGGCGGGCTTTCACGTGGTGGTCTCCGGCCACTCGCACCAGCCGCTCGTCGCCGAGCGCGGCGGCGTGCTCTACGTGAACCCGGGCAGCGCCGGCCCGCGCCGATTCCGGCTGCCGGTGGCGCTCGGCGAGATCCTCATCGACGGCGATTGCCTGCGGCCGAGAATCGTCGACCTGGCGCCCGCGGCTGCGGCGCAAGCGCAGGGCCGCATCCGCGCCGAACGCCACGAGCGCAAGCTCCGATGACGCGGGAGCCGCCGCGACACCCGGACCGCGCCCGGCCCGCGGCCGGATGCCGGCGCCCTGCCGGCCGCCTGGACAGGAGAACGACCCGATGCGGGAAACGATGAAAGTCGACGTCGCCGTGATCGGCGCCGGCACGGCGGGCCTCAACGCCCGGCGCGAGGTGGAGAAGCGCGGCGGCCGCGTCGTCCTGATCGAAGGCGGCGCCTACGGCACCACCTGCGCGCGCGTGGGCTGCATGCCCTCGAAGCTGCTGATCGCGGCGGCGGACGCGGCGCATCACCTCGAGCGCGCGCCGCTTTTCGGCGTGCATCCCGGCGCCGAGCGGCGCATCGACGGCGCCGCCGTGATGGAACGCGTGCGGCGCGAGCGCGACCGCTTCGTCGGCTTCGTGGTCAACGACACCGAGTCGATCCCCGCGCAGCAGCGGCTGCGCGGCCACGCGCGTTTCGTCGGCCCGACCGCGCTGCTGGTGGACGAGCGCATCCGCGTCGAGGCGCGCGCCGTCGTGGTGGCGGCCGGCAGCCGCCCGTTCGTGCCGCCGCCGTTCGACGCCCTCGGCGGCCACGTCCTCACCAGCGACGACATCTTCGAGCTCAAGGACCTGCCCGCCAGCCTCGCCGTGATCGGCACCGGCATCATCGCCCTGGAGCTGGGCCAGGCGATGGGGCGCCTCGGCGCGCGCGTCGCGTTCTTCAATCCGTTCGACGAGGTCGGGCCCTTCACCGATCCGGAGGTCAAGCGCGTGGCACGCCACGATCTCGCCGCCGAGCTGGATCTGCGCGTCGGCGTCGAGGTGCAGCGCGCGGACATCGCCGACGGCGGCATCCGCCTGCACTGGCGCGACGCGGGCGGTTCGGACCGCACGGAAACCTTCGAGCGCGTGCTGGTGGCGGCGGGACGGCGGCCCAGCGTGGCGGGACTGGACCTGCAAGCGACCGGGCTGCCGCTCGCCGACAACGGCCTGCCCGCGGTCGACCCGGAGACGGCGCAGTGCGGCGATGCGCCGATCTTCTTCGCCGGCGACGTGAGCGGCCACCTGCCGCTGCTGCACGAGGCGTCCGACGAGGGCCGCATCGCCGGCGCCAACGCAATGCGCTGGCCCGAAGTCGAGCGCCACGACCGGCGCGCGAAGCTCGCGGTCGCGTTCACCGACCCGCAGATGGCGCTGGTCGGGATGCGCCACGCCGATCTCCCCGCCGGGCGCCACGCGATCGGCAGCGTCTCGTTCGAGAGCCAGGGCCGCGCGCGGGTGGCCGGCGTGAACCGCGGCCTCATGCGGATCTACGGCGAGCTGGAGAGCTGCCGGCTGCTCGGCGCCGAGATGTTCGGTCCGGGCATGGAGCACATGGCGCACCTGCTCGCCTGGTCGGTGCAGCAGGGGCTGTCGGTGCCGGCCGCGCTGTCGATGCCGTTCTACCACCCCGTGCTGGAGGAAGGGCTGCGCACCGGGCTGCGCGACCTCGGCCGCAGCCTCAAGGCAATGGGCAAGTGCCGCCCCGAGGATCACGCGGAAGCGCCCGGCGACTGATCCCCGGCAGCGGCCGGTCGTCGCGGCGGTGGCGGCGCGGGCGGCGGCGCGACACCCCGACCCAATCCATCGATCGCGGCATGGTCTTGCGCGCCGGGCCGCCGCCGGCGGCGCGGGGCGACACGGCGCGGACGCCAAAAAGGATTATGCTTTCGGGTCCATGACCCCCGACGCCGCCGAAGGCATCCGCCAGCGCGTGGCCGCCGTCTACGAGGCGGAGTCGCGCCGCGTGCTGGCGACGCTGATCCGGCTGCTGGGCGACTTCGACCTCGCCGAGGAAGGCCTGCACGACGCGTTCGCGGCGGCGCTCGAGCAGTGGCCCCGCGACGGGGTGCCGGAGAACCCGCGCGCCTGGCTCGTCTCCACCGGCCGCTTCAAGGCCATCGACCGCATCCGCCGGCGCGCGCGCTTCGACACCTCCCTCGACGACGTCGCCGAGGAACTGGCCGCGGTCCCCGGCGCCGACGCGGGCCTCGAGGCCCGCGAGGGCGTCGAGGACGACCGCCTGCGGCTCGTCTTCACCTGCGGTCACCCGGCGCTCAACGCCGACGCGCAGGTGGCGCTGACGCTGCGGGAGGTGTGCGGCCTGACGACCGAGCAGATCGCGCAGGCGTACCTGGCGCCGCCCGCCACGCTGGCCCAGCGCATCGTGCGGGCGAAGCGGAAGATCCGAGACGCCCGCATCCCCTACGAGGTGCCGGGCCGCGCCGAGCTGCCCGACCGGCTCGAGGCCGTCCTGCGGGTGATCTACCTGGTGTTCAACGAAGGCTACCTCGCCTCCTCGGGCGAGACGCTCACGCGCGTCGACCTGTCGGCCGAGGCGATCCGCCTCGGCCGGCTGCTCGTCGAGCTGCTGCCCGAGCCCGAGGCGATCGGCCTGCTGGCGCTGATGCTGCTGCACGAGTCGCGCCGCGGCGCGCGCGCCTCGCCCGACGGCGACCTGGTCCTGCTGGAGCAGCAGGACCGCGCGCTCTGGAACCGGGAACTGATCGGCGAAGGCCTGGCGCTGGTGGGCCAGGCGCTGGCGTCGCGCCGCTTCGGGCCCTACACGCTGCAGGCCGCGATCGCGGCCGTGCACGCGGAGGCGCCGACCGCCGCGGCCACCGACTGGGCGCAGATCGTCGGGATCTACGACGTGCTGCTGCGCGTCGAGCCCTCGCCGGTGGTCGAGCTCAACCGCGCCGTCGCGGTGGCGATGCGCGACGGCGCCGCCGCCGGGCTCGAGCTGGTGGACGCGCTGCTCGGGCGCGGCGAGCTCGCCGGGTACCGCCTCGCCCACGCCGCCCGCGCCGACCTCTGCCGCCGTCTGGGCCGCACCGCGGAGGCGCGCGCCGCCTACGAGCGTGCCCTCGGGCTGACGCGGCAGGCCCCCGAGCGGCGTTTTCTGGAACGGCGGCTCGCCGAGCTGGCGGGCTGAGAATTTCCGGCGCGCTGTCGAAACGCGTCCCGACCGATCGACTAAGGGGCAGGCAACCCCTTCAACCCGAAACCGGAGGCTCCCCATGAAATACCTATGCCTGATCTGCGCCGAGACCGTGATGGAGTACATGGAGCCGGCCGAGGCCGCCGCCCAGTTCGACGAGTACCGCGGCCTCATCGAGGAGCTGGTCGAGAGCGGCCACTACGCCGGCTGCAACCGGCTGCAGCCGCGGGAGACCGCGGTGACCGTCCGGGTCAGGAACGGCAAGCCGATCACCACCGACGGGCCGTTCGCGGAGACCAAGGAGCAGCTCGGCGGCTACTTCGTCATCGAGGCGCGTGACATGAACGAGGCCGTGGCGATCGCGGCGCGCATTCCCGGCGCCCGCTACGGCTGCGTCGAGGTGCGGCCGGTCGCCGACGACGCGGCCACGCTCGCCCTGCTGGCGGCCGGCGCCGCCGCGACGCCGGCCTGACGCGAGATCGCCGCCATGAAGTACGCCTGCCTGGTCTACCTCGCCGCGGACAAGCTGCACGATGTCCCCGACAGCGACTGCCTCGCGTTCGGCGAGGAGATCGCCGCCAGCGGCCACCGCCTCGGCGGCGAGGCGCTGGAGCCGGTGCACACCGCCACCACCGTGCGCGTGCGTAACGGCCGCGTCGCGGTCACCGACGGGCCCTTCGCCGAGACCAAGGAGCAGCTGGCGGGCTTCTACCTCATCGACGCCCGCGACCTCGACGAGGCGATCCGGCTGGCCGCGCGCATCCCGCCGGCGCGCACCGGCAGCATCGAGGTGCGCCCGGTGCGCGAGCTGAGCGCCCGCCGACCCGCCCCGGAGCCGCCGCGCGCCTGAAGGCCCGGCCCCGCCGCCTCCGCCCGCCCCCGAAAGGCCCCATGGACCGCGTCGAGCCGCCCCCCGTCATCTCGATCCGCGCCCTGACCAAGACCTACGCGTCCGGGCTGCCGGCGCTGAAGGCGATCGACCTCGAGATCCGCCGCGGCGAGATCTTCGCGCTGCTCGGACCCAACGGCGCCGGCAAGACCACGCTCATCAGCATCGTCTGCGGCATCGTCACGCCCACTTCGGGCCAGGTGCTGGTCGCCGGCCACGACATCCGGCGCGACTACCGCGAGACGCGCGCCAGCAACGGCCTGGTGCCGCAGAAGCTGCACACCGACATGTTCGAGACGTTGTGGAACACGGTGTCCTTCAGCCGCGGCCTGTTC
>CAZGTK010000146.1:0-6335 GCA_964528415.1 uncultured Burkholderiales bacterium
GCTCGGCCTCGTCCATGAAGTGGGTGGTCAGCACGATGGTCTTGCCGGCGGCGATCAGCCGCTTGAGCCGCTCCCAGATCAGGTGGCGGGCCTGCGGGTCGAGACCGGTGGTGGGCTCGTCGAGGAACAGCAGGTCGGGGTCGTTCACCAGCGCGCGGGCCAGCGTGAGGCGGCGCTTCATGCCGCCCGAGAGCGTCTGGATCGTGGTGCGGGCGCGGCCCTCGAGACCGGCGAACTCGAGCAGCGCGGGGATGCGGCGGTCGACCTCGGCGCCGGACAGGCCGAAGTACCGGCCCCACACGCGCAGGTTCTCCTCCACGGTGAAGTCGGGGTCGAGGTTGTCGAACTGCGGCACCACGCCGATGCGACGGCGCGCTTCCCGCGCGCGCCGCGGCACCGGCTCGCCGAGGACGCGGATCTCGCCGGCGTCGGGGTCGATCAGGCCCAGGCACAGCCGCAGGGTGGTCGTCTTGCCGGCGCCGTTGGGGCCGAGCAGGCCGAAGCAGCGGCCGCGCTCGACGCGGAGCTCGACGCCGCGCACGACCTCGACCTCGCCGTAGCGCTTGCGCAGGTTGCGGGCGCTCAGGATTTCCATGCCGCGAGGACGATGCGCTTGAGCAGGTGCAGGCGGCCGTGGAAGAAGTGCTCGCCGCCGGGCACCACCAGCACCGGCAGCTCCTGCGGCCGCGCCCAGTCGAGCACGTCCTTGAGCGGCACGGTGTCGTCCAGCTCGCCGTGCACGATCAGCGTGTCCTGCGGTACCTCCGGCGTCGCCACGCGCGTCACCGCCGGGGCCACCAGGACCAGCCGCGCCGGATGCAGCCGCCGGGCGGCGCGGGCGGCGATCGCGCCGCCGAAGGAGAAGCCCGCCAGCGCGAGCTGCGGGTGGTGACCGATCGCGTCGCGGGCCCAGCGGGCGACGGCGAGCATGTCGTCGGTCTCGCCGTGGCCCTCGTCGAAGCTGCCCGCGCTGCGGCCGACGCCGCGGAAGTTGAACCGCACGGCCGCGAGCCCGAGCTCGTGGAACGTGCGCGCGAGCGTGGTCACCACCTTGTTGTCCATGGTGCCGCCGTAGAGCGGATGCGGGTGGGCAACGATGGCGACGCCGGCACGCTGAGCTCCGGGGTCGGTCGCCACCACTTCCAGCGCGCCGGCGGGGCCGTCGATCAGCGTCGCGTGGGTTTCGGGTCGCGTCATCGGTGGGGCGGTCGGCTGCGCGGTCGCGGGCCGCGAGCGGCCCGGCGCCGCGCCCGCGTCAGATCTTCAGGCGCTCGACCACGCGCCCGTTCACCAGGTGCTCGTCGATGATCTCATCGATGTCGTCGCGGTCGACGTAGGTGTACCAGACCTCTTCCGGGTAGACCACCAGCACCGGGCCCTCGTCGCAGCGGTCGAGGCAGCCGGCCTTGTTGACGCGCACCTTGCCCTTGCCCGCCAGCTTGAGCGCCTTCGCGTACGCGCGCAGGTCGTCGGCGCAGTGGTTGTTGCAGCAGTTCTCGCCCGGGCCGCGCTGGTTGCAGCAGAAAAAGACGTGGTGCGTGTAGTAGCTCATGGGAGGCGACGATTATATCAGCGCCGGCGCCGGCGCCGTGGCGGCGCGCCGCGTTGGATGCGGGCGTCCGGTCGCGCGCGCGGGCGGGCTGGCGTATCGTACGCCCCGGATAACCCGGAAACCGTATCGGAATTGGGGAGGCTCGCGCGCGCCCGATGAAGACCGTGGTGCTGTTATCGGGCGGGATCGACAGCAGCGTCCTGCTGCGCCGGCTGGCGGCCGAGGGCGGCGAGCTGGCGCCGCTGTTCGTCGACTACGGCCAGCGCGCGCGCTGGCAGGAGCAGGAGGCGGCGCGCTGGCAAAGCCACGCGCTGCGGCTCGAGCTGAAGGTCCTCGACATGGCCGCGGTCGGCGAGGCGTTTCGCGGCGGCGAGGCAAGGAAGCTCCACGTGCCGATCCCGCAACGCAACCTGGTGGCGCTCGCGCTGGGCGTCGCCTGGGCCGACAAGATCCGCGCCGGCCGCGTGGCGCTGGCGGTGAACCGCGACGACGGGCTCGACTACGCCAGCGCCGCGCCGCCCTTTCTCGCGGCGTTCGCCACGGCAACCGAGACCCTGGGGCCGTTCCGGCTGGTCACGCCGCTCGCCGACCTCGCCAAGGGCGACGTGATCCGCCTGGGCGCGGACCTGCGCGTCGACTTCGCCCACACCTACAGCTGCCTGCTGGGCTATCCGCGCCAGTGCGGGGGGTGCCCCCAGTGCCGCAAGCGGCGCGCGGCCTTCGACGCCGCGGGGATCGACGAGCCGCCGGGCCTGTACCGCCGCGAGTCCGGCTGACCCGCCGAGCGGAGCGGCCCGACGCTGGCGCGGCGTGCGCCGGGGGCACCCTCGCGGCGGCTCACCGCGGGTGCGCGCGCCGCTGCAGCACCAGGCCGAAAAACACGATTGCCGCCAGCGGCCACAGCTCCGCCACCAGCCGGGTGAGGCCGTTGAAGTTGAGCAGGTGGCCGTAGCGCCAGTTGAACAGCCGCATCACCGCGGACGGCGACGCGGCGGGCTCGAAGCCGTAGGCGAAACCCAAGGCTGCGACCGCGGCCGTGACGCCGACCGCCGCCTGGAACCGCTGCGAGCGGCCCAGCGCGAGCCAGGCGAACGCCACGCCGTAGCCGACGCCGACGAGCGATTCCACCGTGAGCCAGCGCAGTGTCGCCTCCTGCCGCAGCAGCGCCAGCGCGGCGACGAACTTGACCAGCGCGGAAGCCGCCGCGGGCGCGGCGGCGAGCAGCAGCCGGCGCCGGTCCGGCTGCACCACGACCTTCAGGGTCATGGCGACGGCAAGCGTGCAGGCGAGCGAGAGCGCCATGGCGAGGAACGAGAACGACGCGGCCGGATCCCGCGTCGACGCATCGAGCGCGCCTTCGAACACCCGCGTCGCCATCCACGGCAGCGCCGGATTGGCCTGGCCGAAGCACCACAGCGCGACCAGCACCAGCGCGGCGTCGGCGAGATGGCCCGGCTCCAGCCACTGGTCGCGCAGTCCGACCAGCGCGGTCAGCGTCGCCGGGCGCGACAGCGCCGCCGCGGCCGCCAGCGCGCCCGCCAGCGCGCCGGCGCCGTTGCTCATCAGGTCCAGGTTGGAGGCGACGCGACCGGGCACCGCCTGCTGCGCCACCTCCATGGCGAGCGAGGTGAGCAGGCCGAGCAGCGTCGCCAGCGTGACCACCGCCCAGCGCGGCCAGCGCCGCGGCGCCGATAGCCCGACGAGGAAGCCGAGCGGAAAGTAAGCCAGCGCGTTGATCGCGAGATCGGCGACGGTCCAGTAACGCGGCCACGGCGCGGCGACGAAGCGCAGCCAGTCGCCCTCGGGCAGGCGCCAGCCGCCGAGCGGCGACAGGCTGGCGTACGCCACGAGCAGTAGATAAGCTAGCGCGAGATAGACGCTCAGCCGGAACGGCCGCGGCGTGGAGGGATCGGCGGGCATCGCGACGGGGGATACGCGTCCTGGCATTCTACGACATCTTCAACGGCGACGCTGACGGCATCTGCGCGCTGGTGCAGCTGCGCCTCGCGCAGCCGCGCGACGCGCGGCTCGTCACCGGCGTGAAGCGCGACATCCAGCTGCTGCGCCGGGTCGACGCCGGGGCCGGCGACGAGCTGACGGTGCTCGACGTCTCGCTGCACGAGAACCGCGCCGACCTCGAGCGCGTCCTCGCGCGCGGCGCGCGCTGCCGGTATTTCGACCACCACTACGCCGGCGAGCTGCCGCGCCACGCCGGGCTCGAGGCGCACATCGACACGACGCCGGACGTGTGCACCGCGCTGCTGGTGGACCGCTACCTCGACGGCGCCTACCGCGCGTGGGCGGTGACGGCGGCCTTCGGCGACAACCTGTTCGCCGCCGCGCGGCGCGCGGCGGCGCCGCTGGCGCTCCCGGAGGCCGGGCTCGAGCTGCTGCGCGAGCTGGGCGAGTGCATCAACTACAACGCCTACGGCGAGTCGCTGGCCGACCTGCATTTCCCGCCGGACGAGCTTTACCGGCGCCTCGCGGCGTACGCCGATCCGCTCGCGTTCGCGCGCGAGGACCCGGCGTTCGCCACCCTGCGCGACGGCTACGCCGAGGACACGGCGCGGGCCCGGGAGGTGGCGCCGGTCGAGGCCGGCGCCGGCGGCGCGCTCTACGTGCTGCCGGACGCGGCCTGGTCGCGGCGCGTCTCGGGGGTGTTCGGCAACTGGCTTGCGCGCGAGCATCCGCGGCGCGCCCACGCGGTGCTGGTGCCGAGGGCGGACGGCGCCTTCACCGTCAGCGTGCGCGCGCCGAAGGCGAATCCGGTCGGCGCCGACGCGCTGTGCCGGCAGTTTCTCACCGGCGGCGGACGCCAGGCCGCGGGCGGCATCAATCACCTGCCGGCCGAGCGGCTGTCGGCGTTCAGGCGGGCGTTCGCGCAGGCATTCCCCGGCGCGTGAACGGCACGCGCGCGATGGCGCGGGACGGCGTCTAGACGCCGGCGATGCGGTGCGGCGCGGTGTTCGCCTTGCCCACCAGCGCCAGCACCCGCTCGACGCACTGCTCGAGCGGCAGCGTGCCGGTCGGCACCACCAGCTCGGGATCCGCCGGCGCCTCGTACGGCGCCGAGATGCCGGTGAAGTTGGCGATCTCGCCGCGGCGCGCGCGGGCGTACATGCCCTTGACGTCGCGGCTCTCGCACACTTCCAGCGGCGCCTCGCAGTAGATCTCGTGGAAATCGCCGGGCTGGAACATGGCGCGCACGCGCGCGCGCTCCGCCGCCATCGGCGAGATGAACGCCGCCAGCGAGACGACGCCGGCCTCGACGAAGAGCTTGCACATCTCGCCGATGCGGCGCAGGTTCTCGGCGCGGTCGCGCTCGGAGAAGCCGAGGTCGGCGCACAGGCCGTGGCGCACGTTGTCGCCGTCGAACACGAAGGTGCGATGGCCGGCGCGGTGCAGCTCCTCCTCGACCGCGTGGGCCAGCGTGGACTTGCCGGCGCCGGACAGGCCGGTGAACCAGAGCACGAAGCTGCGGTGGCCGTTCAGCGTCTCGCGCCGGGCGCGCGTGACGGTGGCGTGGTGCCAGACGGTATTGCTGCTCTTGAGCGACATGGTGGCGATCCTGTTTGGTCGGAAGGTGACGGGAATTCGTTTCCTCCGGCCTCCTCTCGGCTCTCCCCCAAGCTCTTCTTCGGCGCTGCCCGCGACGGCGCAGCAGGGTTCATCGTACTTTGACTTCGACCCACAGTCTATTGAGCAGCCGCCGCGTCGCGCGGTCGTAGTCCCGGAGGCTCTGCAGCCGCTTGAACTTCTCCGCGTCCGGGAACAGGTCGCGGTTCGCCAGCAGCTCGGGGTTGATGTGCGGAATCGCCGCCGCGTTGGGGTTGCCGGCGCCGATCTCGTTGGTGATCTGGGCCGACGCGGTGCCCTCGAGCCAGAAGTTCATGAACAGGTGGGCGAGGTCGGGATGCTGGCCGCTCCTGTGCATGACCAGGTTGTCGAGGGCGAACACCGCGCCCTCTCGCGGCGTCGCGAAGCCGATATCGAACCGGCGGCCCGCGTTGCGCGCGTCCTGCTGCGCGGTGAACATGTCGTTGGAGTAGCCGTGGGCGACCCAGACGTTGCCGATCGCGAGCTCCTTGAAATAGCTGCCGGCGTTGAACGCGGCCCAGTACGGCTTGGCGCGCAGGATCAGGTCGCGGGCCGCCTTGAGCCTGGCCTCGTCGGTCTCGTTCACCGAGTGGCCGAGGTAGATCAGCGCCGCGGCGAACAGCTCGCGCTGGCTGTCGAGCACGGTGACCTTGCCCTTGATCCTCCGCAGGTGCTCGGGCTCGAAGATCAGCGCCCAGGTGTCGGTTGGCAATCCCAGCTCGCGCACCCGCTCCGTGTTGTAGCCGAGGAGGGTGAGCGTGTACATGTACGGCACCGAGTAGCGGTTGCCCGGATCGAACCAGGGGTCGAGGAACTGCGGCTTCACGTTGGACAGGTTCGGCACCTTCGACCTGTCCAGCGGCCGCAGCTGCTCGGACTTGAGCAGCGCCTCCACCGCGTTGCCGGTGGGCACCAGCAGGTCGTAGCCGGTGGCGCCGGCAGCGAGCTTCGCCAGCATCTCCTCGTTGTCGGCGTAGTAGTCCTGCAGCAGCCGGCAGCCGCAAAGCTGCTCGAACGCCTTCACCGATTCCTCGGTGATGTAGTTGTTCCAGTTGAAAAGCCGCAGCCTGCGCTCCTGCGCCAGCGCCCAGCGCCCGCCCGGCAGCACGGCGAGGCCGGCCGCGGCGAGGAGCGCGGCGAGCGCACGGCGCCTGCGCGTGGACCGGGGCGGGCCGCGCATCACGCC
>CAZGTK010000147.1:0-6294 GCA_964528415.1 uncultured Burkholderiales bacterium
AGCGGCGCGCCAGCAGCTCGCCGTAAGTGTCGAAGCCGCTGCCGCAGCCGACCCAGCCGTCGCCCGGAACCTGCGGCGCATCGGCGGGCAGGCAAAGCCGCGGGGCGCTGACCGTGCGCCAGCCGCCGGCCTCGCGCCGGTAGGCGCCGTGGTAGACCTCCCCCAGCCGGGCATCGATGCAGGCCAGCACGCGCTCGGCGCCGGCGCCCTCGGCCAGGGCCTGCAGCGTGTCCACCGGCACGAGCGGCAAGCCGGCGCCCAGCGCCAGCCCCTGCGCCAGCGCGCAGGCGATGCGCAGGCCCGTGAACGAGCCGGGCCCGGCGCCGAATGCGACGCCGTCGAGCGTGGCGAGCCGCACTCCGGCCTCGGACAGCAGTTCGTGCGTCATCGGCAGCACCAGCTCGGTGTGGCGCTGGCCGGCGAGCGTCTCGCGCACGCGCACGTCGCCGGCCAGCCACAGGGCGACCGAACACAGTTCGCTGGACGTATCGAGCGCGAGGACGTTCACGGAATCGAGGGCGGATGCGAGGCGCCCGCTCATTGTAAACCAGCGCGGTCGACGGCGCGGGCAAGCACGCCGTCGACGGCGCGTGGCGGACGCTTCGGGCGGCCCGGCGGCGCCGCGCTCAGCGCAGGTGCCGCGCGTAGATGGAGCCGCCGCCCGCGCCAGGCGGCATGCGCAACAGGACTTCGCGCATCCGCGCCGCGTCGAGCCAGTCCGTCGCGGCGAGCTGACAGCTTGCCCCCGCCGACCAGTTGAAGCCGTAGCGGCCCAGCGATTCGAGCCGGTCGAGGCACGCGAGCGCCGCACCGCGCGCGGCCGGGCGGTACCGAAACGACACGGCCGGCACGGCCCGCCCGAGCCCGCGCAGCGCGTCGGCCTCGCGGCCGTCGAGGTCGAGACAGACGAATCCGGGCGGCCCGTGGCGCGCGATCAGCGCGTCCAGCGTGGTCACCGCCCCGTGCGGTGTGCCGTCCCGGGACACGCGCGGGAACGGGCGGTCCGTCGACCCCGGCGCAGCGAAGTCCGATGACGGCGCGCTGGCTGCCGGGCCGGCGGCGCCTGTGTGGATGCGCCCCGGCCCGGCCCCCACCGCCACCGCCACCGCCAGCACGACGACGTCGGGGTCGCGCCGGAACATGCAGCGCAGCAACCGCGCGAGATCCGGCCGCGGCTCCACCGCGACGACGCGGGCGCCGAGGCGCCGGAAAACGCGGATCCGGTTGCCGTCGCCGGCGCCGACGTCGAAGGCCAGCGCGCCGCGGGCAACGAACTTGGAGTAGAAGCCCGCCATGCGCCGCGCGCGAAACGGCACGCCGTAATACGCCGCGATCGAGCGGACGACGCCGGCGGCGCGTCTCATTCGACCCACGGTCGGGCGCTCCGCGAGCGATGCGGCCGGGCATCCATGAGTATGAGAGAAGGCTCAGGGCGCGGAAGTTTCGGCCAGCGCCCGCTCGTAGGCGCGGCGGGCGTCGGCGCCGAAGCACACGCAGACGACCCGATCGGGCGCCGCGTGGCCGGCAAGGAACGCGCGGATTTCCCCGAGCGCGATGCGCGCGGCGCGCTCCATCGGGAAGCCGTAGACGCCCGTGCTGATGCCGGGGAACGCGATCGACGCCAGGCCGTGCGCCGCGGCCAGCTCGAGCGAGCGGCGGTAGCACGCCGCGAGCAGCGCATCCTCGTTCCGATTCCCGCCGTGCCAGACCGGCCCGACGGTGTGGATGACGTGCCGCGCCGGAAGCCGGTAGCCGCGGGTGATTTTCGCCTCGCCGGTCCGGCAGCCGTTCAGGGTGCGGCATTCGGCCAGCAGCTCGGGCCCGGCGGCGCGATGGATCGCGCCGTCGACCCCCCCGCCGCCCAGCAGGCTCTCGTTGGCGGCGTTGACGATGGCGTCCACCGCGAGCTTCGTGATGTCGCCTTCGGCGATCTCGATGCGATTCGGCGCAGGACCCGTCATGGTTCGCTACCTCCTTGATTTTGCAGACGCCGGGAAGTACATTCTCGGCGTAACAAAACCGCAATAGAAGAAGTCAACAATGCCGCCCTGCCCCGTCGGGCATCCGCCCGGGCCGGCGGCCATCGAGAGGAGGAAGTCCCATGATCCGCGCATTGCGCCTGACGATACAAGGCGTTGTCCTGTCGCTGCTGCTCGTCGGGGGCGCGTACGCCGCCGACGACTGCAAGAACCGCGGCCAGCTCGACGAGATGTACTGCGACGAGAACGGCGACCTGACCGCCGATGCGCCCAAGGACAAGGGCAAGTGGAAGAACCCCGGCACGCTGGTGTTCACCTACACGCCGGTCGAAGATCCGGCGGTGTACGAAAACGTCTTCCGTCCGTTCCTCGACTATCTCGGCAAGTGCACGGGCAAGAAGATCGTCTACTTCCCGGTGCAGTCGAACGCCGCCGAGATCGAGGCGATGCGCTCGGGCCGGCTGCACGTCGGCGGCTTCTCCACCGGTCCCACCGGCTTCGCGGTGAACCTGGCGGGCGCCGTGCCGTTCGCGGTCAAGGGCACCGAGAAGGAATACCAGGGTTACCGCCTGATCGTGATCGTGAAAAAGGACAGCCCCTACCAGAAGCTCTCGGATCTGAAGGGCAAGAAGGTGGCCCACACCTCGCCGTCGTCGAACTCCGGCAACCTGGCGCCGCGCGTGCTGTTCCCGCCCGAGGGCCTCACGCCCAGTCGGTGATGGGCGTCAACTCCGGCGACTACGACGCCGCGCCGGTCGCCTCCGACGTGTTCAACCGCATGGCCGAGCGCGGCCAGGTCAAGAAGGAAGACTTCCGCATCATCTTCCAGAGCCCGATCTTCCCGACCTCGTCGTTCGCCTATGCCCACGACCTGGCGCCGGACCTGGCGAAGAAGGTGGTGCAGTGCTTCTACGACTACCGCTTCCCGCCCGAGATGCAGAAGGCGTTCGCCGGGGCCGATCGCTTCTTCCCGGTCAACTACAAGGACGACTGGGCGGTCGTGAGAAAAGTCGCCGAGGAAAGCGGCGCGCCGTACAACCGCGCGGCCTATGAGAAGGAGGCGGCGAAGGAAGCCGCCGCGGCGAAGAAGGCCGCCGAAGAAAAAGCCAAGAAGCAGTAGGGAGGATGACGGAACCACAGACCGGCGCGGGGAGCTCCCCCGCGCTGGAGATCCGCCACCTCCGCAAGGAATATCGCCGCGGCGTCCCCGTCCTCAAGGACATCAGCCTCCAGGTCGGCGACGACGGCATCACCGCCGTGATCGGCCCTTCCGGCACCGGCAAGTCCACCCTGATCCGCTGCATCAACCGGCTGGTGAACCCCACCTCCGGGCAGATCCTGCTCAAGGGTCTCGACCTCGCCCGGGTGCGAGGGCGCGAGCTGCGCGCCGCGCGCCGGCGCATCGGCATGGTGTTCCAGGAGTACAACCTGGTCGAGCGCCTGACGGTGATGGAGAACGTCCTCTCGGGCCGGCTCGGCTACGTGTCCCCGTGGAAGGCCTGGCTGCGGCGCTACCCGGACGAGGACATCGCCGCCGCGTTCGAACTGCTCGACATCGTCGGCCTCAAGGACTACGCCAACCAGCGCGCCGACAGCCTCTCCGGCGGCCAGCGCCAGCGCGTCGGCATCGCGCGCGCCGTCATGCAGCGGCCGGAGATCCTGCTCGCCGACGAGCCGACCTCCTCGCTCGATCCGAAGACGTCGGTGGAGATCATGGAGCTCCTGGCCGACCTGGTGACCTCCCGCCGCATCCCGGTGATCCTCAACATCCACAACGTCGCGCTGGCCCGGCGCTTCGCCAAGCACATGATCGGCATGGCCGACGGGCTGGTCGTGTTCGACGGCCCGCCCTCGGCGCTCACCGACGAGCACCTCAAGACGATCTACGGCGGGGAGGACTGGCTTGACTGAAGCGGCCACCAGCCTGCGCGCGCGCGCGTTCCCGCCCAACTGGGGCGCGCGGCTCGCCTGGCTCGCGCTGCTCGCCTACTGCGTCTACGCCGCCGCCCAGCTCGACGTCACCTGGGAACGCTTCGTCATCGGCCTAGACAACGGCGCGCGCTTCATCGGCCGCATGTTCCCGCCCAGCGTCGACAAGCTCGACCTGCTGGCGAAGGGACTGCTGGAGAGCCTGCAGATCGCCTTCCTCGCCTCGGCGCTGGGCATCCTGCTGTCGCTGCCGGTGGGCCTGCTGGCCGCGCGCAACCTGATGCCGGTGTGGGTCACCTGGCCGACGCGGCTGCTGATCGCGCTGTGCCGCTCGTTCCACCAGGTCATCATCGCCATCATCTTCGTCAAGGCGGTCGGCTTCGGCGCGCTGGCCGGCATCGCCGCCCTGACGGTGGCCTCGATCGGCTTCATCGGCAAGCTGTTCGCCGAGGCGATCGAGGAGATCTCGCTCAAGCAGGTGGAAGCGATACGCGCCACCGGCGCCCCGTTCATGAACGTGATCACCTACGGCGTGCTGCCGCAGGTGCTGGCCCGATTCATCGGCTTCGCCACCTATCAGCTCGACTCGAACCTGCGCAACTCCACCATGGTCGGCATCGTCGGCGCCGGCGGCATCGGCGGCACGCTGTTCTCGGCGTTCCAGCGCTTCGACTACGACTTCGTCTGCACCATCCTGATCGCCATCATCGCCATGATCATGGTGAGCGAGGTCTTCTCGCAGTGGATACGGAAGAGCTTTCAGTAGCCGGCGCGCGGGTGACGTGGCGGCGTTTCACGCCGCGCGAGCGCCTGATGCGCTTCTCGGTCTACCTCGTGATGGTGGCGGCGGTGGCCTGGTCGCTGCGCACGGTGCAGATCATCCCCGAGTTTCTCTACGACGCGCCGGAGCAGATGGTCGACCTGCTCGTGCGCATGTGGCCGATCGACTGGGCCTATTACCCGGAGACCGTGCAGGAAGCCCTGATCGAGACGATCCACATCGCCACGCTCGGCGCGCTGCTCGCGATCATCATGGCGGTACCGCTGGGCCTGCTGGCCGCCAACAACCTGACGCCGTCCTTGCCGCTCAACCTGTTCGCCAAGTTCCTGCTGGTGTCCTCGCGCTCGGTCAACAGCCTGGTCTGGGCGCTGCTGTTCGTCGCGGTGTTCGGCCCCGGCGCGCTGGCGGGCACGGTCGCGATCGCGTTCCGCTCGGTCGGCTTCGTCGGCAAGCTGCTGGCCGAAGCCGTGGAGGAGGCCCACAGGGGCCCGGTCGAGGCCCTGGTGGCGACCGGTGCGCCGTGGCCCAGCATCCTGCTCAAGGGCTACTGGCCCCAGATCGAGCCGGCGTTCTGGTCGATCGCGCTGTTCCGCTGGGACATCAGCATGCGGGAGTCGGCGGTGCTGGGGCTGGTCGGCGCCGGCGGCATCGGCATGGTCCTCGACGCCTCGATGAACCTGTTCCGCTGGGACCAGGTCGCGCTGGTGCTTCTGACGATCTTCGCGCTGGTCATCCTGGCCGAGATCGTCGTCACGCAGATCCGCAAGCGCATCATCTGAGCCGCGGCTCAGCCGCGCGCCGCCAGCAGGGCGTCGGCCAGCTCGGCGAAGCCCGCGCCCGCCTCGGCTTCGGTGACCCAGGCCGGCTCCGCCGCGAGCTGGCCCGCGAACGCGCGCACGTTGGCGACGCCGACGGAATTCGGAAAGTGCGCGAACATCGGCGCGTCGTTGGGCGAATCGCCGACGAACACGATCCCTTCAGCCTGCGCGTCGATGTCGATGCCGAGCTCCCCGCCGAGGAAGCGGCGCGCCATGGCGAGCTTGTCGTACGCGCCGAACCAGCCGTTGACGTGGATCGAGCTCACCTTGGCGGTGAGGCCGGCCTCCTCCATCAGCTCGACGATACGCGCCACCGCTGCCGCCGGCAGCCGCGGGACGTCCTCGCAGAAGTCGATGGCGAGATCCGCCTCGCGGTAGCGCTGGTCGGAGGCCGCCGCGCAGCCCGGCACCTCCGCCAGGATGCGCTCGCCGATCGCCGCCAGCTTCTCCCGCGAGCGGGCCCGCTCGGCGGCGTCGTGGAAAAACCCGCGCCGCATCTCGCGCCGGCCATGATCGTAGCGAAACCAGAACGCGCCGTTCTCGCCCACCACGCCGTCCACCGGCCACATGCGCGCGATGTGGTCGCACCAGCCCGCCGGCCGGCCGGTCACCGGCACCACCAGCAGCCCGGCTGCGTGCAACCGCTCCATGGCGCCGTACGCCTGCGCGGTCAGCCGGCCGCGCGTCGTGAGCGTGTCGTCGATGTCGGCCAGCACCGCGCGCACGCGCGCGCGCGCCGCGCGCGCAAACCCGCTCAGCGCCCGCATGCCGCCGCCAGCCCGGCGCC
>CAZGTK010000148.1:0-6245 GCA_964528415.1 uncultured Burkholderiales bacterium
CACCAGCCGGCCAAGATCGCCGCCATCGAGGCCATCTGGCACACGGAAAAGGGCGCGCCGCTGGTGCTGTTCGCCGTGCCGAACGCCGCGGAGAAGCGCAACGACTACGCGATTTCGATTCCCAAGGGCGCGAGCCTCATCCTGCGGCACGATCCGGACGGGGAGCTCAAGGGTCTCAACGAGTTCGAGGGCCGGCACCCGCCGGTGGCGCCGGTGTTCTACGCGTTCCGCGTGATGGTGGGCATCGGCATGCTGATGCTGGCGCTGGCGTGGTGGGGCGCGTGGAGCCTCTGGCGCCGCGGCGCGGTGCCGCGCCCGCTGCTGTACGCCTTCGCCGGCAGCACGTTCGTCGGCTGGATTGCGGTGCTGGCCGGCTGGATCGTGACCGAGGTGGGACGGCAGCCGTACATGGTCTACGGCGTGATCACGGTGGCTGAGACGGCGTCCAACGTTCCGTCGACCAGCATCGCCCTCTCGCTCGCCGGCTATGCCCTCGTCTACACCGTCCTGCTGATCGCCTACGTGGTGGTGCTGACGCAGATGGCGCTCAAGGAAGCCGATGGCGCCCGGGCGGCCGAGCCCGTGCCGGGCCCGGGCGGGCTGCGGCCGGCCGGGGCTTGAGAGGGGAGGGGCCATGACGCTGGATCTTCCGTTCATCTTCCTCGCGCTGATGGCGCTGGCGATTCTCGCCTATGTCGTCCTCGACGGTTTCGACCTCGGTGTCGGCATCCTGCTGCCGCTCGCCGACCGCGCGGACCACGACATCATGGTGGCGTCGATCGGACCCTACTGGGACGCGAACGAAACCTGGCTGGTGATGGGCGTGGGCATCCTGCTGGTGGCGTTTCCGCTGGCCCACGGCATCATCCTCACCGAGCTCTACATTCCGGTCGCGCTGATGCTGACGGCGCTGATCGTTCGCGGCGTCGCCTACGAGTTCCGCACCAAGGCGGCGGGATGGCACAAGGAGCTCTGGAACCGCGCGTTCTTTGCCGGTTCCCTCGGCATGGCGATCGCGCAGGGCTACATGGTCTCGAAGGTGATCACCGGCTTCGCCAGCGGCCCGTGGTACGTCGTCTTCGGCCTGCTGGTGGGGCTCGGGCTGGCGGGGGGCTACGCCCTGCTCGGCGCGACCTGGCTGGTGATCAAGATGGAAGGGGATCTGCAGGACCGCGCGCTGCGCTGGAGCCGCGCCGCCGTCGTGCTGGCGGCCGTCGGCGTGGCGGCGATCAGCGTGGCGACGCCGTTCGCGAGTCCGGCCATGCTGGAGAAATGGTTCAGCTGGCCGCTGGCGCTGTGGCTCTCGCCGCTGCCGCTCGCGACCGCGGCGGCTTTCGCCGGCATCTGGGGGTTCGTGTCGCGGCTGCAGCGGGGCGTCAGCCGGCGCGAGTGGGTGCCGTTCGTGCTCGCGGTCTGGATCTTCGTTTTCTCGTTCGGCGGCCTGGCGTACAGCCTGTACCCTTACCTGGTGCTGGACGCCGTCACGTATCGCGAGGCGGCCGCGGCCGAGAGCTCGCTTTACTTCGTCTTCATTGGCGCCATGATCGTGCTGCCGGTCATCGTCGGCTACACGATCTTTGCCTACCGGGTCTTCTGGGGCAAGGCGCGCGAGCTGAGCTACGGCGAGTAGCCGCCCCGGCGCGCGTCGCCGGCGGCGGAAGCGATGCCTCAGCCGGCGGCGGGCCCGGGCGCGAGCCCCGGATCCTGTCGAAGGGCCGGCGCTGCGCCGGCCCTTCCAGCGGTGCCGGGGTCAGGCGTGCTTTTTCGCCGGGCAGGTGCTGACGCCGATCAGCGAGTACGCCGGGCAGAAGCCGACGATGCCGGTCAGCAGCGGCAGAACGCCGATCCAGGTCCACGGCGTGCCGACGCCCGCCACCGCCAGGCCGATCAGCACCACGCCGACTGCCATTCGCAGAATCTTGTCGATGCCACCCACGTTGGTTTTCATTGCCGCTCTCCTGGGAAAAATGAACCGGTTGATATGGACGCAGTAAACCACGCCCGATCCGATGCGTCTGTGACCTAGGTCACAGATCGGGCGTGTGCCGGCGAAGCGCGGCGGCCAGGCCTCGCCGCGGCGCGGTTGCTGCGCCGAAACGTCGGCCCTTCCGCCCGCAGGCTTTCGCGCCAATTAAAATAAATCAATGGGATACGACACCGCTCCGGGAGTTGCGACCCGCATTCGCGTAGGTGCATTGCCGCCCGTCGCGCACACCGGGTCGACGTTCTATTGACAATCAAAATCTAATATTAGAAGATGCTGATGCGTTTGCGGATCGGTGATTCGCAGGCGTGTAAGTCTCCTCCCTCCTCATCGTCAAGATGAGCTGAAAGCCCGGGTCTCGCCCGGGCTTTTTTTTACCAGCGGAAATCGAAGCCCTGATAGTCGCCGTCGTCGTCGCTGACCTCGACGCGGGTGACCTGGGCGAGACGGGGACCCACGTGGGACCAGCGGATCAGCTCGGCGACGGCTTCCGGCGCGCCGTGCGCGGCCGCTTCGACGCGGCCGTCCGGCAGATTGCGCACCCAGCCGGCGACGCCGAGGCGCTCGGCCTCCATGCGCATCGACTGGCGGAAGCCGACGCCCTGGACGCGTCCGTGGATGAGAAGACGTTTGCCGACTTTCACGGCCCATCTCCCGGCGGCGCCGGCAGCCGCCGGCCCGGTCATTCTAGGGGCCGGTGCCCCGCCGGGTCACGGCTTGACGTAGCGGTAGCCCTCGCGTGTCTGCAGCCGGGCGATCTCGGCGACGCCGGACGGCACCAGGGTCGCCTCGGGAATCAGCTTGAGCGGATCGATGCCGCGGCGCGTGAGCGTGTTGCCGCAGACGCGGAAGTCGACGCCGCGCGCCTTGAGTTCGCCCACCGCGGCGCGGAACGGCCGGCCGTCCCCGTCCCGGGCGCCGTCGAGCAGGAACTCGACGCCGGCGTTGTGCGCGACGACGACGATGCGGGCGTCCGGCGATGCCTCGAGGTGGTTCGACAGGTTGCGCAGCGCGGCGGCGGCTTCGCGGCTGTCGTTGAGGTGATAGACGACCCGCTCCGGTGCCGGGGCGAGTGACGGCCACGCGACGACGACGGCGCCGATGGCCACGGCCGCCAGCGCCGCGCCGGCAGCGAGGGGCACGCCGAGAACGAAGCGGCGGCGTCCGCCCGCCGCGGCGCGCCGAAGTTCGCGGACCCGGACGCCGGCCGCGCGGAGCACCCGCGGCGGGGCCGGGGAGTACAGTTTCGCGCCGGCAACGGCCTGCCGCAGTGCCGTGAAGTCCTGCCGCCGCGCCCGGCACGTCGGACACTCGCGCAGGTGGGCCTCCACGCGGATCGAAGTCACCAGGTCGAGTTCGCCGTCCGCGTAGGCGTCGAGGAGGGGTGCGGTTTCGCGGCAGCTCATGTCTCGGACTCGCCACTCGATTGCCGCAGCAGCGCGCGGCGCAGCAGGCTGCGGCCCCGCGCCAGGCGGGACATCACCGTGCCGATGGGCAACTGGGTGACCAAGGCGATCTCCTTGTACGAAAGCTCTTCGAGTTCCCGCAGCACCAGCACCTCGCGAAACTCCGCCGGGAGCGAGGCGACGGCGCGCCCGACCTGCTCGCTGTCCGCCTTGGCGATGGCCGCGCGCTCAGGATCCGCCAGCGGCTCGTCGACGCCGTGCACCTCCTCGTCGAAGGCCTCGTGACGGGCCGCATCGAACGAGCGGCCGTGCAGCGTATAGCAGCAGTTGCGCACGATGCCCAGCAGCCAGGGCCGGGCGTCCTCGCCGCGGAAGCCGTTGAAGAAGCGGAAGGCTCGCAGCATCGCTTCCTGCACCGCCTCCTCGGCCTCGTCCCGGCTCCGGGTGATCCAGAACGCGAGGTTGTACGCCGCCTCCAGGTGGGGCAGGACCAAGCGCTCGAACCGGCGGTCGCCCTCGTCGCCTTTCAATCCGTCGTTTCCCTTTATACCCGCCCGCGGCGGGATTTATTCCCGGCCATTCTACGGGCCCCGGGAATAATCGGCTTGCCGCGGCGGTATATACTCCCGGAGGCACAGCTCGCAAGGCCAGGCCAGGTTCGGCAGGGTGCCGTCCACACCGATTCGCATCCGATCACGACAACGAGGAGAGAGCAGACATGATCCACAGCAAGCGTAGCTTTCTGGCAGTCGCGGGCGCGGCGTGCGCCATCGCGCTCGGCGCCGGATGGACCGTCCCGGCGTCCGCCGCGGAGCCCACGTCCAAGGTGGTGTATCACGTCAACGACGCCGACAACGCGACCGCGGCGATGCGCAACATCCGCAATCACCTCAATGCCGAGCCCGGCGCCAAGATCGTGGTGGTGACCCACGGCAAGGGCATCGACTTCCTGCTCGACGGCGCCGAGGACAAGAACAAGAACCCGTACAACGTGACCGTCCAGGGGCTCAAGGGGCAGGGCGTCGAGTTCAAGGTCTGCAACAACACGCTGGTGTCGCGCAAGATCGACAAGTCCAAGGTGATCCCCGAGGCCGACATCGTGCCCTCCGGCGTGGCGGAGATCGGCAAGCTGCAGTATCAGGACAAGTACGTGTACCTGAAGCCGTAACCGCGTTCGCGGGCGCACCGACGAGGGCGGCGCGAGCCGCCCTTTTTCGTTGCCTGTGGCGGGCGTCGCGCGGCCCCGGTATAGTCGGCGGCGCCGCCGGCTGGCGGATCGGTGCGGGGAGAAAACGATGAGGCTCTGGATCGGGCTGGCGACGGTCGCGGCGGCGCTCGCCAGCGGCGACGCGGCGGCGGCCGAGGCGCAGAAGACGCCGCGGCAGGCGCAGGCGCTCGGGCGCTACGAACTGATGCTGATCAAGGACGCCGACGGCAAGGACATGCTGGTTCGGATGGACAAGGAGTCCGGCGCCACCTGGGTCATGCGCCACGGCGAGTACGCGCCCTCGCCGAAGGGGCCCGTCCACTACTGGATGACGGTGCCGTGCGTGCGCGGCGATACCCAGCAGCGCTGCTGACGCGCGGACTCACCAGTTGTAGCCGAGCGTGAAGAGCCAGGTCTCGTCGGTGCTCTTCGTGCCGGGAGCCGGATTGTTGTCCCAGTCGAGATTGAGCTGCGCCGTGGCGCTGAAGCCGTTGCCGAGGGGGAAACGCAGTCCGGTCTTGGTTCGCACCAGGATGTCGTCCGCGTCCTCGAGACTCCAGAAACCGTCCTGGTTGTGGAACAGCACGACCCGGTCCGTCCACACCTGCTGCTCGTAGTTGATGCCCCAGCCCGCCGCGGGATACTCCTCGTCGTCGCCGACGTCGCGCTGGACGTTCACGTAGTCCACGCCGCCCTGCAGCGAAAGACGGGTGGTGTCCGTGTCCAGCACCTGGTAGCCGTAGCCGCCGCCGACGGTGGAGCGCAGGTCGATGTCGCGGAACTCGTCGTGCTCGAACGTTGAGCGGGCGTACAGGAACTGCCGCGGCCGGAAGAACCAGTCGTAGTTGCCGCGCGCGCGCCAGTTGGATTCGCTCCTGACCCCGTCGTCCGACGATTCGCGGGCGTCGCCGCCGATCGACCAGCGATAGTCCTTGTGCCGGGCGCGCAGTTCGCCCTCGCCGTAGAGTCGCTCGTTCTCGCTGTTGCCGGCGCTGCGCGAATAGCCGAGATTGACCCGGCCCGCATACCTGACACCGGGGCCGCCCTGCCGCGGCGTCGGCTTGATGTACGCGATCCGCGCGAGCGGCATCGACTCGGTCGTGCCGTCCTCGCGGGTCACGGTCACGTCGTCGCTCTCGCCGGCGCCGATCCGGCCGCTCTCGATCCGATCTCCGATCATCAGCGGGACCGGCCCGTCCGTGGCCAGTGTCTCCACCTTCGCGCGCTCGATGGCGAGTTCCCCGGCGTAGTCCGTCTGCAGGCGCACGGTGTCCGCGGATACGTTGACGACGGTCCCCGTGAGGCGGTCGCCGTTGCGCAGGACGACGGTGTCCGCGCGGACAGTGGGCGCCACGTGGGCCAGAAAGAGCGGCAAAAGGGCCAGCAGGCGTGCGTGCGGCATCGCGGTCTCCCTCGGGAAATGACGGACGGATCATGACGGCGCGTTGCGCGCCGCCTAGGGAGAGAAAGCCGGGGCCCGGCGAAGTTCCCGCCGGTTTCGCGCGACGGCGCGGGCGACGCCCCGCGGCGGATCAGTTGAAGACGATCAGCGCCGCGATCGCCAGCGCCACGACGATGCCGGCGCCGAACAGCAGCGAGTCCCAGCCGGAGCGCGCCGACGGGGCGCTCGCCCTGCCCGACGCGCGGC
>CAZGTK010000149.1:0-2800 GCA_964528415.1 uncultured Burkholderiales bacterium
TAGTTATTTGGCCTCGATCAGGACCTGCCGCTTGGCGCTGGTCAGCACCTGGTCGAGAAACTCCTGCACCTTCTCATGCTGGCGCGCCGTGGCGCGCACGGTGAGCACGCCGGCTTCCGGGTTGGCGATGACCGAGGCGGCTTCGCGATAGGTTGCCCGGCGCACGGTAGTTGCGCCGGCCGACTGCAGCACGGCCGGGTTGGGGCTGCCCGCGATGCCCTGCTCATTGGTGCGGCGGTTGGTCGCCGGCTGGTTTGCCCCGGTGCCCGTCGTTGCCTGGGTCTGATCCTGCTGTACCACGGTTTCGTACGAGCCTTCCGGCAGGATCTTGTCGGTTTCGCGCAGGAGATCCTTGATGTTGGCGACGAGCGTATCCCAGAACCGGTTCCTGGCCGTGTTGGTGAGATTCGTCGTCGAGTTGTTGCCGCCGGTGGACGGTGCGGCACCCGCGCCGGCGCCCTGGCCCGTCGTTGCGACCTGGGTTGCGATCGCCACCGTGGCCGTCGTGTCCCGGCTCATGTTGACGTAATCGACCTTGTAGTTGCGCAGAAACGGGGTGTCCGGCATCACGATCAGGTTGCCGTTGTCCACCTCGTAGCGCATGTCGACCTGCTTCGAGACGCGGGACAGGATCTGCGGCAGCGTCTGGTTGATCGCATTCAGCGTCACCGCGCCCCCGATGCCCGGATGGACGTCGATGTTGAGCTTGGCGTCCCGGGCGAGGGCGAACATCAGCTCCTGGACCGGCACGTTGACGACCGAGACGCTGAACGTCTCCTGCTTCGGCGCCGCGCGCGGCACGGGTACCGGGATCGTCTGGGTCACGGGCGCCGGGATGGTGCCGGTCCGCGACGGCTGGTTCTCCGCGGTGATATGTCCGGAAGCGGTCGGCTTGCTGGGTTGCGTTCCGCACCCCGCCATCGCCAACGCCAAGAGCGCCGCGGTCGCTCCTCCAAGCCAACGCTGAGCCACCCTGGAATTCCCCCAGCCTATTTTTGGAATTTTTAGCCTAGCACCGTTTCTTTTCTAATTCAATTTTTTAGAGCCTCATACCTAAAGTGGTATCTAAAATATTGTTACGGGTCGTGGAGGCCCCGGGCGGCTCATCGGCGGGTGTCGATGTCGGCCAGCGTGCGGACCACCGGCGCGAACTCGGTGCGGTACGCGTGTGGCAGGCGGGCAATGGCCGCTTCCGCCGCCGCGGCCGTGTCATAACTGCCTAACAGAACGGCGAAATTTGGCTGATCACCGAGGCGGGACGGGTACACGTACAACTCGCTCAAGCCAACGGCCGACTGGGCATCCTTCAGGAAGCGCTCCATGCGGGCCGGCTGGGCGTCGTTGGTGTAGAACAGCAGGACGCTGTAGGCCGTCCGCGGGCGCCTCTGCAGCACCTCGTTCGCTGCTGCGACCCTCTGATTAAACAGAGGAAACTCTTCCTTTGCCGCGGTGGCCGACGTTTTCGATGCGCCACCCGGGCCGGCTGGCGGCACCGTCGCCGTCCCGCTCGCCGACGGCGCGAGGCCCGGGGATCCGCTTTCCCCGCCGGCCGGGGTGGCGTCCGCCGGTCGGGCGGGCTGGGGCGCGGCGGTGTCGGCGGGCGCCAGGGGCCGGGCATTCCAGAACCAAAGCAGCGCCAGGCCCGCTGCCGCCAGGAGCCCGGCCAGGGCCAGGGCGCCCCATGCGACCGAAGGCGAGCGTCGCCGAAACTCCGAATCGGCGACCGCCGAGCGCACGTGACGCGGCCCGACCTCGTGCGTGTTGTCGAGGAAGGCCGCCAGCAGCGACTTGTCGGCGAGGATGTTGATGCGCCGGCTCAGACCGTCCGAGGCCTTGGCGATGGCGCGCACGGCGGCCCGGCTGAAGATGTCCGGGCCCTTGTAGCCGGCCGCCCGCATCCGAAACATGAGGTATTCACGGACGTTGTCCAGCGCCAGCGGCTGCATGTTGAAGCTGTGGGTGATGCGGTCGCGCAGCTGCCGCATTTGCGGCCGGGCGAGCAACTCGTCCAGTTCGGGCTGGCCGAACAGCACGATCCGCAGCAGCTTGTGGCGGCTGGTCTCCAGGTTCGAGAGCAGCCGCAGCTCCTCGAGCGTCTCCTGCGGCATCGCGTGGGCCTCGTCCACCAGCACGACGACGTACTTGCCTTCGGCATGGCGCGTGATGAGGGCCTCCTGCACCAGCTTCATCACCTGGGTGGCGCGCAGGCCGGCGGCGTCGAGGCCCAGCTCGTCGGCGACCGCCAGCAGGAGCTCGTCCTTGTTCAGGGTCGGGTTCGCGAGGTAGATCGACTCCACCGATTCGGGCAGCCGCTCCATCAGGACGCGGCAGAGCATGGTCTTGCCGCTGCCCACCTCGCCCACGACCTTGATGATGCCCTCGACGTGGACGACCGCGTAGATCAGCGCTTCCAGGGTCGGGCCGCGGTTGGCGCCGTCGTAAAAAAACTCCGTCACCGGTGTGATGGTGAACGGAGCCTCCTCGAGCCCGTAGTGACTCAGGTACATGCCGGAACGGGACGGCTCATTCCTCGGCCTCGCCGCGCGCGTCCATGCGGCTGTAGAGGGTGGTGCGGTTGACGCCCAGCAGCTTGGCGGCCTGGCTGACGTTGCCGTGGGTAAGCTTCAGCGCGGCGCGGATGTAGCTCTGCTCCCATGATTTCAGCGTCTGGTCGAGGCTGAATTCGCGGTCCCGCTGCAACTGGCCGGTGGCGATCGACAGCAGCGTGTCGGGATCGCGGTGCATCACGGTTTCGTCCAGCGCGGGCACCTCGACGTCGAGTTCCGCTTCGAGCTGCTCG
>CAZGTK010000149.1:2810-6232 GCA_964528415.1 uncultured Burkholderiales bacterium
TCTTGCCGGGGTACTTGGTCACCAGCCGGATGACGATGTTGCGCAGCTCGCGCACGTTGCCCGGGAAGGCGTAACCGCGCCAGAGCTTGGCCGCGCCACCGTCGAGGTCGAACGGCGGTCCGTCCACCTGGGCGGCGTAGATGTCGCGGAACCGCTCCAGCAACCGCACCTTGTCGTCGCCGAGGTCCCGCAGCGGCGGGACCGCAATCGTGAACACGCTCAGGCGGTGATAGAGATCGGCGCGGAACCGGCCGGCGCGGACCTCCTGCCGCAGGTCGCGGTTGGTGGCCGCCACCACGCGTGCCGAGCTTTTGCGCGTCTGGGTCTCGCCGACCCGCTGGAATTCCCCGTTCTCGAGCACGCGCAGCAGCTTCGGCTGCAGGTCCAGCGGCAACTCGCCGATTTCGTCCAGGAACAGGGTGCCGCCGCTGGCATCCTCGAAATAGCCCGACTTCGCGCCGGTGGCGCCGGTGAAGGCGCCCTTGCTGTAGCCGAACAGCGTCGGCTCCACCAGGTTGGGCGAGATGGCGGCGCAGTTCAGGGCGAGGTAGGGCGCGTCCGGGTTGCCGGACAGCCGGTGCAGCGCGGCGGCCACCATCTCCTTGCCGCTGCCCGATTCGCCCTCGATCAGCACCGGGAAGGGCGCCTTCGCGTACTGCCGGATCTGCTCGCGCATCTTCTCGATCGGCGCGCTCGCGCCCACCAGCCCGCAGCTCTCGGCGTAGTCCGGCTCCTCGCGCGCGCGCTCCGTGGGCTTGACCTTGAGCGCCGTGTCGAGGTGGGTCTTGATGTCCTGCGGCGGACAGGGCTTGGCGATGAAGTCCACGGCGCCGAGGGCGCGCGCGTGGCGCGCGTTGGCCTCGTCGTTCTGGCCGGAGAGGACCAGGATCTTCATGTCCTCGGAATGCGCCAGCAGCTCCGTGATGAGGCGAAAGCCTTCGTCGGGCTGGTGCGGCGTCGGCGGCAGCCCCAGGTCCACCAGCGCCACCGCCGGCGCCGGATCGAGCTGGCGCACGAGGCTGATGGCATGGGGACGCGTCTCCGCGACGTGGACTTCGAAGTCCTTGTTCAGTACGAACGAGAGCGTCTCGGCGATGAGATGGTCGTCGTCGACGATCAGCAGCACCGGCTTGCCCGGACCCTGGCCCGGGATGAACACCGAGCCCTTCGCCGCCGCGCTGCCGTTCCTGGTCTGTGCCATGCCGTTAGTATACGTAAATCCGCGTCGGCGCCGTCCTGCTCAGGCTGGCGTCGGGCCGCCGATCGCGCGCAGAAACGCGGACTCGAGCTCGCCGCCGCCATGGAGCGCGCGCAAATCCGCCGCGGTGCCCGCGAAGCGAACCTCCCCGTCGTGCAGCACCACCATCTCGTCGCAGACCTCCTCGACGTCCGCCAGCGCATGGGTGGTGAAGAACAGCGTCTTGCCGTTGCGGCGCAGCCGTTCCAGCACGCGCTTGACCAGCACGCGCGCCTTGGGGTCCAGCCCGCTCATGGGCTCGTCCAGCACCAGCAGGTCCCGGTCGGCGAGAAAGCAGGCCGCCAGGCCCAGCTTCTGCGTCATGCCCTTGGACAGGCTTCGCACCGGCCGATCGAGCGCGCCACGGTCCAGATCGAGCTCCGCCAGCGCGGACTGCGCCTCGTCTTCGTCGTAGGGATGACGCTGCAGCGTGAGCACCAAATTGAGGAACTCCCGCCCGCTGAGATAGTATGGCGGCGCGAACCGCTCGGGTAGAAACGACAGTCGGCGGCGTGCGTCGGGCCGGCGATGGTCCTCGCCGAAGATTCGGATCTCGCCTTCGTCGACCGCGCAGAAGTCCAGCATCGACTTGAGCAGGCTGGTCTTGCCCGCGCCGTTGACGCCGACCAGGGCCGTCGAGCGCCCGGCGCCGACCCGGAAGCTGACCGAACGCAGCGCCTGCAGCCTGCCGTAGCTCTTGCGGATCGATTCGAATTCGAGGGCGTCGGGCACGTCGGCCAAGGGGGCGTCTGTCGGCGGTTCGCGGCATCTTATCATCGGCCAACTCGGGACCACATCCGATGCAGGAAGCCATCGCGTTGATCGCCGCGCGCGCGGCCGCGTCGCAGCCCGCGCTCGACGACGCGCTCGACCGGGCGCTGGCGCGCGTCGGCCGGGGGCTGGACGCGCTGGCTGCCGAGCTCCAGGTCGCCCATGTCGGGCCGGAGGTGGGGGTCGAGCGGCGCCACGTGCACCGCCTGGTGATCGACGCCCATGCCTGGCGGGTGGGCGGGCGGTCGTGGGGGTTGCGGGTGTGCTCGGCGACGCCCGACGGTGGCTGGCGTGCGGAGTGGAGCCTCGAGGCCGTCGGCCGACTGCGCAAGCGGCTGGTCGTCGCCGCGCTGCCCGAGCTGCTGCGCGGTTACGCCGCCGCGGTCACGGCGGCGGGCAAGGATCGGACCGCGGCCGGCCGCCGCGTGCTCGATCTCGCCCGGGCGGCGGGCAGGGCGCCCTGATTCGCCCCGGCGGCGGCGCGGCGCCGTGCTATGATTTCCTCGTCCCTCCGCTCTTCTTGCAAGACCCTTCATGGCCGGTACCCCCGAACTGCCGCTGGTGCGGCAGCTTTCCTCCAATAGCGATCCGTATCGCGATCCCCTGGCGCGGGTGCGCTGGGCCGAGCTGAGCCTGAACCAGTATTGGCTGCCGCCGGAAGCCACCTCCCTGTACGGCACGCGCCAGTACGAGCAGCTCGACGAGCGCACGCGCCGCCTCCTTTCGCAGTACGAGTTTTTCGGCGTCATCCGCAGCGGGCTCTGGTTCGAGGCGCTGTTCATGCAGCGACTGACGGCGCGGATGCGCCGCGAGCTCCCGCTCACGCGGCACGCCTACCTGCTGCACGAGGTGCGCGAGGAAGCGGGCCACAGCCTGATGTTCCTCAAGCTGCTGGAGTCCTCGGGCCTCCCGCTGCCGGACCTGCATCGCGCGCGGCCGCGCCGGCTGGAGCAGGCCGGGCGCTGGCTGTCGGTGGACGGCGCGCTGTTCTGGCTTGCCGTGCTGATCGGCGAGGATCTGCCGGACAAGCTCAACCGCTACATCCGGCAGCAGCCGGAGGGGACGGTGAACGAGGCGATCCGCGACGTCTGCCTGATGCACATGATCGACGAGGCGCGCCACGTCGCCTACGCGCGCAAGACGGTGGAGACCCGCCTTGCCGCCGCCGGCGCGCTGCAGCGACGGGTGCTGCCGCCGCTGGTGCGCCGGCTGTTCGCCGCTTTCGTCGAGACCGCTTTCCTGCCCACGGCCGACCTCTATGAGCTGGCCGGCCTCGCGCCGGGGGCGCGCTGGCGCGCGCTGGCCCGGCGCAATCCCCACCGGCAGCAGTTCCTGGCCCGCCTGCTCGCGCCCAGCGTGCGCTTGCTGGAAGGCTACGGTCTCCGCGTCGCGCTTCCTTAAAGCGGTTCCTCTC
>CAZGTK010000150.1:0-266 GCA_964528415.1 uncultured Burkholderiales bacterium
AGGTGGTAGTACTTGTCCCAGAACGTGTTGGCGGGGTTCAGGTTCTCGAAGTTCTGCACCAGGTGCGCGCCGTCGAACACGCCGTCGCCGAGGTCGGCGCTGAACGAGGCGAGCCAGGTGCCGCCCAGCATGCCGCCGGCGTAGCGCATCGGGTTCTCGCCCTCGCCCTCGGACCATGCGCCGCCCCAGTACGACATCGGCGCGCCGTTGATGACCACCGGCCCGGTGTCGTCGGGGTTGGCGGCCACCAGCATCATCGCGGCCCA
>CAZGTK010000150.1:276-6217 GCA_964528415.1 uncultured Burkholderiales bacterium
GCCCAGCCGCCCTGGCAGTTGCCGACGATGACCGGCTTCGGGCTCGCCGGGTGCAGCTCGCGCACCTTGTGCACGAAGGCGCCCTCGGCCGCCAGCACGTCCATCAGGGTCTGCCCCGGCTCCGGCTGCGGGAAGAACACGACGAAGTAGACGGGATGACCATCGCGCAGCGCAACGCCCACCTGCGAGTCGTCCTTGAAGCCGCCGATGCCCGGCCCGTGGCCCGCGCGCGGGTCGATGATGATGTAGGGCCGGCGCTTGGGGTCCACCGTGACGCCCGCCGGCGGCACGATGCGCAGCAGCGCGTAGTTCACCGGCCGCTCGAGCGTGCGTCCGTCCATCACGGTCTCGTGCTCGAAGTGCAGCACCGGCGGCATGCCGGCCTGCTCGTGCGCGACGTAGTTGTTGCCGCGCTGGCGCAGCGTATCCAGGGTCAGGACGCCGCGCTGGAGCGCGTCGACGCCGAAGCGATACCACTGGGTCCACAGGTCCCACGGCGCCACGGGGTTCTGAATCAGATCCGGGACGTGGGTTTCGTAGGCTTCCTGCAGCCGGGCGCTGAACCGCTCGCGCGCCTTCTCCAGCCTGCGCTGGAGCAAGCGGCTGATTTTCTTGGAAAGCTCGTAGGAGCGGGCGATCTGCTTGGGGGAATCGGCGGACATGGCGGCCTCCGTGATCTGTTGCACCGCACAATACAAAGTCTAGCACAGGGGCGATGACGGTTCCGCGTCCCCGGCCCGGCTGGCAACGCTATAATGCGCGCCCCGAAACCGATCCTGCGGCAGGCGTGCCATCATGCTGACCCCGTTTCACCTGGCAATCCCTGTTCGAGACATTGCGGAGGCGCGCGCGTTCTACGGTGGCGTGGTCGGCTGCGCCGAAGGACGCAGCGACGAGCACTGGGTGGACTTCGACCTGTTCGGCCACCAGCTCGTCTGCCATCTCGATCCCGCGCTCGGCGCGGTGGGCCGGGTGAAGGCGCATGTGAATCCGGTCGACGGCCACGGCGTCCCGGTGCCGCACTTCGGCGTCGTGCTGGAGATGCCGGCGTGGGAGCGGTTCGCGCAGAAGATGCGCGCCGCGGGCGTGACGTTCGTGATCGAGCCCTACGTGCGGTTCAAGGGTCAGGTGGGCGAGCAGGCCACCATGTTCTTCCACGACCCCTCCGGCAACGCGCTGGAGTTCAAGGCGTTTCGGGATTTCTCGCAGCTGTTCGCGAAGTAGGTCAGCCCGGCGACGCGGCCGCCTGCGCCGCCTTGCGCTCGGCGAACTCGTCGAACGCGTGCACCGCTTCGGCCGCGTACATCAGCGCCGGGCCGCCGCCCATGTAGACCGTCACCGCGAGCGCTTCCATGACCTGCTGGCGGGAGGCGCCGAGGCGGGCGAGCGCCTTGGCGTGGAAGCCGATGCAGCCCTCGCAGTGGGTGGCCACGCCGATCGCCAGCGCGATCAGCTCCTTGTGGAGCTCGGAGACCTCGCCGGCCTTCATGGCGTCCCGCGACAGCGCGGAGAACGCCTTCATCGGGTCCGGCGCCGCCTCGCGCAGCTTCAGGATGCCCTGGGTGATGTGGCCGGTGATCTCGGTGAACGACTTCGACATGCGCTTCCTTTCGGGGCCGGAACTTCGCTAGCATGGTAGCGGTCTCCCCCGGCGGGCGATTTGACGCACGTCAAGGGCGGACCGAACCGCGCCGCGCACCGATGAGCAGCGAACCCCTGACCGAGATCCCGTATCGACCGCACACCTCGCCGGCGGTGCGCTGGCTGCTGGTCGGGGCCGGCACGCTCTGCGTGGTGCTGGGCCTGATCGGCGTGTTCATGCCGGTGCTGCCGACGACGCCGTTCATGCTGCTGGCGGCGGCGTGCTACGCGCGCTCGTCGGAGCGGTTCTACCGGCGCCTGGTGGGCAGCCCCACCTTCGGGCCCACCATCCTCGAGTGGCAGCGCCACCGCAGCATTCCCTACCGCACCAAGGGCTACGCGATCGTGCTGATGTCGGCGACGCTCGCGACCTCGATCGTCTTCTTCGTGGCGAATCCCTACCTGAAGGCCGCCCTCGCGGTGCTCGGCGTGGCCGTGGCGCTGTGGCTGTGGCGCATCCCGTCGCGGGACCGTCCGCGGCGCGCCTGAGCGGCGGGACGCAACGTCCGGCCCCGGCGCCGGTCTATCCCTTGAGGCGCGCGCCGCGCGCCGGCTTTCGCCCATGGCGAGGAGGGAGCGCATGATCGATCCGATCGACACGCACGCCGACAACGTGGTCGGCTTCCGCCTGAGCGGCGACGTCGAGTCCGCCGATTTTGCCGGCATCGCCCGGCTCATCGAGGAGCGGCAGCGCGCGCACGAGCGCGTGCGGCTCTACGCGGAATTGGAGCGCGACGGCGAGGAGGAGCTGGCGGCCTTTCTCAAGCGTTTCGGCTATGCCGTGCGCAATCTGCGCGCGTTCGAGAAGGAAGCGGTGGTTTCCCCCGGACCGTGGCCCGAGACGATGGCGGCGCTGCTGGTGAAGGCGCTGCCGGCGCTGGAGGCGAGGCGCTTCGGCGCGGACGAGCGCGAGCAGGCGCTCACCTGGGTGCGCTCGTGACCCTCACTTGCGCAGGAACCACAGCACCAGCGTGAGCACGACCGAGACGATCAGGCCGGTCGTGACGGGAAAGTAGAACGTGAAGCCCTCGCGCTGGACGTGGATGTCGCCGGGCAGCCGGCCGAGGCCCAGCTTCGACAGTCACGGCCACAGCAGGCCGGCGAGGACGAGAAGTACGCCGAGGGTGATGAGCCATTTCGCCATGGTCGAGAGTGTCCGGGAAAGCGCCGCGGCGCCTGCGCGCCGCAGTTGAGACTGCGGCGTGGCGGCGGCGGTTTCCGGGCGCCCTCAGTCGGGCACGATGGCGCCGCTCCTGAACGTGTAGAACGGCACCACGTAGAACTCGAACAGGCGCACGTCGATGTAGGCGGTGCGGCCCGAGGCGAAGCGCACGCGCAGCGCGTCGGCGCCGGCGTCGAGGCGGACGCGCTCCTGGACGACGAAGGCTTCCGGCCGGGCCGGGGAGAAGAAGCGCCGCTCGCCGTGCTCCAGCGTGAAGAACGCCAGCCCGCCGTCGAAACCCTGGGCGGCGGGCGTGGCCAGGAAGCGCCGGCCCACCGGCTGCGCGGCGGCGAGACGCGCCTCCTGCACGGAAAGCGGCGCGCCGATGGCGGCGGGCGGGGCGGGCGCGGCCGGCGGTGCGACCGCGGCAACGGCGAGGATTGCGAGCGTCGCGAGCATCGGGTCCTCCGCAGCGCTGACTCGACGGCCCAAACTAGCATGCCTCGTTCCTCCGGCGCCAGCCGGGGCCGCCGCGCTCAGAACGGAAACGCGGTGAACAGCGTAACGCCCCGGGTCTCGTTGCTGAAGCGGTAGCCGAGTCCGACCGCGTCCAGCTCGAAACCGAGCACGTCCCACGGCCGGCGCGGGATCAGGCTCACGGCGAGCTCGTATTCGTTGCGCAGCGCGACCACCTCGCTGCCCGGCAGCACGAACTCGAGGTCGTTGAAGTAGCCATAGTAGATCGCGTGGCCCCATACGCGGGTCGCGCGGCCGCCGAGGTCGGGTCCGTCGAAGGCGGCGACGTTGAGACCGGCGATGAACAGCGCCAGCGATTCGTCCGGTCCGCTGGCCCAGGTGCGCGAGTAGACCAGCGCGTTGCCGAGATAGGCGTCGCGCCCCAGCACCGGAAAGCGGTAGCGGCTGCGGATGCCGGCAATCCCGATCGCGGCGGACGACCCGTCGAGGAACTCGCGGCCGACGCCGGCGTTCAGGTACGGCGTGACCGTCCATTCCGGCGAGAGCGGGATCTCGACCTCGATGCCCGGTACGAACGCGACCGCGGCAAGGCTGTCGGGCAGGCCGGGAACGTCGTTCGCCTCGCCGACGTCGGCGCCGCTCACGGTGACCGGCAGCGTCAGGCGCACGCCCCACTGGCCCGGCGCCGCCGGCTGCAGCGTGTGGGCGAACGGCAGCTTCAGCGCGACGACGTCGATGTCGCCGACTCGGTAGACGCCGGTGCCGAACGCGGTGGCGTAGTACCAGTTGAACGCGCTGGCGCCGGTGGCGGTCTGCGCCCGCGCGACGGGCCATGGGGCGGCGGCCCATACGACCAGCGCCGCCAGCGCGGCGCGCCGGCCTCGCGTCAATCGAAGCTCCAGATGTAGATCAGCGTCACGGCGTTCTCGGCGCCGGTGCGGCCCTGCACCGCCAGCCGGTCGGTGAGCTCGAGCGTTGCCTGCACGAAGGTGCCGGCGTTGCGCAGGCTCTGCCCGACGCTCACGTACACCGCCGAAGTGAGCTGCGCGCCCAGTGAGACGAATTCGTCCGTCTTCTGGGTCGTGCTGGTGAGGCCGAAGTCGGCGTCGCCGATGCCGCTCGGCCCGGAGCCGAGGACGAGCCACTGCAGCTTCTGCGAGTCGGGCACCGGCGGGTTGGAGTAGAGCGCCGTGCGCGGCGACAGCGCGGTGCCGGTGATGGCGACGCCGGCCTCCACGCGCTGGTTCCTGCGGATCGCCAGGATGTCGAGGCGCGGATTGTCGAACGGCCCGTCGAACAGCAGCGCGCCGCGCTCGATGGTGAGCTGCTGGCCGTAGGCCGTGTAGCGGCCCTCGGCGACGCGCACGATGCCGTGGGCGCGGGGCCTCGTGTCGCCTTCGTCCATGCGCACGCGCAGGCTGCCGGTCAGGCGCACGTCGAGGCCCTGGCCGCGGACGAAGAACGCGTCGCCGAGGTCGAGGGTCACGTCGAGGCGCAGCCGCGTCGGCTCCTCCGGCTGCGGCCCCTCGCCGCTGACGATGACGACGTCGCCCGAGAGGCCGGGCGCGCCCTCGGGGCGCAGCTCGATCAGCCCGCGGTCCGCGGTGAACGCACCGTCCAGCGCCAGCGCGCCGTCGCGCGAGCGCACGCGGCCAGCGCCGCTCACCACGAGCTCGCGGTCGTCCTGCTGCACCGCCGAGAGCTTTTCCGCGGTGAAGTCGATCGCGAGGTCGGGCCGCCCGTTGACGAGCCGCGCCTCGCCCGTGGCGGTGAGCGTGCCCTCGCCGCCGCGGAAGTCGATGCGGCGGAAGATCAGCCGATCCTGCTCGAGTTCGACGCGCAGCTCGCCGTCGGTCAGGCGCACGCCGGCGGCGCCGTAGCGCACGCGCAGCTTCTCGCCGGTGATCGTGCCGGCGAGCTGCGGGTCGCGCAGCGTGCCGGACGCGGCGACGCGGCCCTGCAGGCTTCCGGCCACGCGCAGCTCGGGGTTCAGCAGCGGGCCCACCCAGCCGAGCGCCGGTATCGTGAACTGCGCTTGCAGCGCGATCGGCGCGTCCGGCGCGACGATCCAGGCTGCGCCGCTGCGCTCGGCGCGCACGCGCAGCTCGGCGCCCAGCTCGCCGAGCTTGTCGCCCCGGCCCGCCAGCGTCGCCTCGACGACGTTGTCGCGGGCAACCGCGCGCAGGGTGAGCTCGCTGACGCCGAGCGCGAGCGGCGTGCCGCCCTTGAGCACGACGTCGCCGCGCTCGCGCGCGAGCCGCAGCTCGCCGTTCAGCGCCTCGGCGGCGCGGACGTCCCAGCTGCCGCTGACGACGAGATCGGTCGCCAGGGTGCGGCTGTCGGCGAGCTGCGGCAGCAGCCGCGACACCGCAACGCTCTGGATGCGCCCGCTGGTGTTCAGTGCGCCGTCGCGCGCCGTTACCGGATCGAAGCGGATCTCGCCGCCCGCGAGCGCCAGCGCGCCGGCGCCGGTTTCGAGCTGCCCCGGGCGCCAGCGCAGCGCGACCGGCGCGAGCAGACGGGCGTCGTAGGGCCGCGAGAGCTCCAGCGCCTCGACGGTTCCGTCCCATCCGGCGCCGTCGGCAAGAGCGCCGCGCGCCGCGATGCGCCCGGCCAGCGCCGGGCCGTCGACGCTGGCGCGCAGCTCGTGCCGGCCGCGCG
>CAZGTK010000151.1:0-6207 GCA_964528415.1 uncultured Burkholderiales bacterium
GACGGCCCGTTCGCCGAGACCAAGGAGCTGGTCGCCGGCTACACGCTGATCCAGGTGGACTCGCTCGCCGAGGCGATCGCCTGGACCAAGCGCTTCCCCAATCCCGCCGGCGAAGGCGGCAAGGCGGAAATCGAGGTGCGCCCGCTCTACGAGCTCGAGGACTTCGGCGAGAGCGAGGCGATCGAACGCTTCCGTGAGCTCGACGCAGCCAAGGCCTGAACCCCCGCCACCCGACACCGAAAGGAACGACCATGCTCATCCAGCCCTATCTGTTCTTCGACGGCCGCTGTGAAGAGGCGCTCGACTTTTACCGCCGCGCCGTCGGCGCCGACGTCGAAATGCTGATGCGCTACCGGGAAAGCCCCGACCCGCCGCCCCCCGGCATGGTGCCGCCGGGCTCCGAGGACAAGGTCATGCACGCGAGCTTGCGCATCGGCGACACGGTGGTGATGGCCTCCGACGGCTGCAACGCCGGCCGGCCCAGCTTCCAGGGCTTCTCGCTCTCGCTCTCCGTCGGCGACGAGGCCGAGGCGGATCGCGTGTTCGCGGCGCTCTCCGACGGCGGCCAGGTGCAGATGCCGCTCGGCACAACCTTCTTCTCGCCGCGCTTCGGCATGCTGACCGACCGCTTCGGCGTCGGCTGGATGGTGATCGTGCCGGCGCCGATGCCGTGAGCGCGGCGCCGGACGATGGCGACGCTGGTCTTCGCCGCCGCGCTGCGCCGGCACGTCGACGCGCCGAGCGCGCAGCTCGACGGCGCGACGCTGCGCGAGGTGCTGGAGGCGTACTTCGCCGCGCATCCGCCGGTGAAGGGCTACGTCCTCGACGACCAGGGCGCGGTGCGCCGGCACGTGGCGATCTTTCTCAACGGGACCCTGATCGCCGACCGCGCCGGGCTCACCGACCCGGTGGCGGCAGCCGACGAGATCTACGTGGTCCAGGCCCTTTCGGGAGGCTGACATGAGCGAGCGGCTGTGGGTGGGAACCCGCAAGGGGCTGTTCCGCTTCGAGCGCAGCGGCGGGCGCTGGGAGAGCGCGCACTCCGCGTTCCTCGGCGACCCGGTGTCGATGGTGCTGGCCGAGCCCGGCGGGCGCCGCGTGCACGCGGCGCTCAACCTCGGCCATTTCGGCGTCAAGCTGCACCGCTCGGACGACGGCGGCGCCACCTGGGCGGAGGCGCCGGCGCCGGCGTACCCGCCGAAGCCCGACGGGCTCGAGGAAAAGGACCCGTTCTGGGGCAAGGACATTCCCTGGAGCACCCAGCTGGTCTGGTCGCTGGAAGCGGGCGGCCCGGCCGAGCTGTGGTGCGGCACCATCCCGGGCGGACTGTTCCGCTCCACCGACGGCGGCGACAGCTGGTCGCTGAACCGGCCGCTGTGGGACGACCCGCGCCGCAAGCAGTGGATGGGCGGCGGCTACGACTTCGCCGGCATCCACTCGATCGTCGTCGACCCGCGCGACGCGCGGCGCGTCACCATCGGCGTGTCCACCGGCGGCGTCTGGCGCACGACCGACGCCGGCATGAGCTGGCAGCTGATCGGCCAGGGCCTGCGCAACGACTACCTGCCGCCGGAGCAGGCCGCCGACCCGCTGCCGCAGGACGTGCACAAGATGGTGGCGTGCCGCGCGCGGCCCGAGCGGCTGTGGATGCAGCACCACAACGGCATCTTCGTGAGCGACGACGGCGGCGAGAACTGGCGCGAGCTCGCGAACACCGGACCGTCCAGCTTCGGCTTCGCGGTGGCCGTGCATCCCGCGGATCCCGATACCGCCTGGTTCGTGCCGGCGACCAAGGACGAGAAGCGCTTTCCGGTCGACGCGCGGCTGGTGGTGACGCGCACGCGCGACGGCGGCGCGAGCTTCGACGTGCTGGACCGCGGCCTCCCCGACGAGCCGGCCTACGACCTCGTCTACCGGCACGGCCTCGACGTCGCCGCCGACGGCGACCGGCTCGCGTTCGGCAGCACGACGGGCTCGCTCTGGGTCAGCGACGACCAGGGCGACTCGTGGCAGGCGGTCAGCCGCCACCTGCCGCCGATCGCGTGCGTGCGCTTCGACGGCTGAGGCGGCGGCCCCGCTGCGGCGCGCGCCGCGTTACCGCCTCAAAGCCGTGCCAGGTCGAGCTGCGCGCGGCTGCCGACCCAGGCCTGCGAGAGCCTGCGCTCCAGCGCGGCGACGCTTTTCGCGTCGCCGCGGCGCTCGTACACCGCCTTCAGGCCGTACAGCGCCCAGCCGTTGTGGGGGGTCTTCGCCAGGCTCTTGCGGAATTCGGCCTCCGCGCGATCGAGCTGACCGTCCATCAGCAGCGCCGCGCCCAGCGACTGGCGCAGCGGGTAGTACCAGAACGGCGGCTCCATGTAGCCGAACCCGTCCTCGATCGCCGCGGCCCGCTCGAATTGCGCGATCGCCTCCTTGAGGTCGCCGCGCGCCTCCGCCGCGCGGGCGTCGATCACGCGCACCGCGATCGCCAGCACCTCCTTCGCCGGAATGCCGGCGGCCGCGAGGTTGTCGAAGCCGCCGGCCGCCTCCAGACGCGCGATGGCGTCGCGCTCGGCGCGGGCCGCGTCGAACCGCGCCTGCGCGACGAAAGCGATTCCGCGCGCGTAGTGCCACATCGCCTTCACGTAGGGGAACGCGTCGCCCGGATCGGCGAGCGCCAGGATCGTCGCCGGATCGCTGAACTGCGCGTGCGCGAAGTACGGCGCGACCTTGATCGGCTGCACCCACGGCACGTTGCGCAGGCCCTCCTCCGTGACCACCGCGTTCAGCTTGTCCGCGGCCTCGATCACGGTCTTGCCGTCGCCCGCCATCTGCGCCGACACCAGCAGGAAGTGCACGTTGTGCGGGTAGTACGCGAGCGGGTACGCGCCGGATGCGTCGGTCTGCGCCAGGTAGCGCTCGTCGGTGGCCACCGCGGCGCGGTTGGCGGCGAGCGAGTCCTTGTAGCGGCCGATGCGGTAGTAGATGTGGCTCGGCATGTGGCGCAGGTGGCCGATGCCCACCGCGAGCTTCGCCAGCCGGTCGGCGTAGGGCTCCGCCCGCTCGGGGCTGCTCGAGGCTTCCATGAAGTGGATGTAGAAGTGGATCGCGCCGACGTGGTCGGGGTCCTGCGCCAGCACGCGCTCCAGGTGCACGCGCGCCTCGCCGGCGCGGCCCTTGTTGCGCGTGCCGGCGGCTTCCCAGTAATCCCACGGCGAGAGGTTCATGACCGCGTCGGCGGCCAGCACCGCGACGTGGTGGTCGTCGGGGTGCTGCCGCGCCAGCGCGGTCATGGCGTCGGCATAGGCGGCATCCAGCGCGCGGCGGTCCGCCGCCGCGTCCGCGGCGTAGCGCCGCGCGGTCGCCTCGATCAGCGCGCGCTCCTTCGCGCTCGCGCCGGCGGATTTCGCCAACGCCTGCCGGATCGCCGCGTAGGCCGGCGCCACGGCGGCGGCGTCCATCGGCGCGTTGAGATTCGGGCCCAGCACGTAGGCTTCGCCCCACCAGCACAGCGCGCAATCGGGGTCGAGCCGCTGGGCGGCGCGGAATGCGCGCCGCGCCTCGTCGTGGTTGAAGCCGTAGGCCATGATCAGGCCCTGGTTGAAGTAGCGCTGCGCGAGCTCGCTGCTGGTGGTGATGCGCCACGCGGTCCGCCCGAGCCCGTCGAACAGCAGCGGCCGGTCCGCGCCGAGCGCGGCGGGTCCGTGCGCGACCGCGCGGCTGAACGGCGCCACCTCGGTCTTCGCCGCGGCCTGCGTCTTGGGCGCCCGCGCCAGCTGGTTGAAGACCTGCATCCGATTGCCGGCGGGCACCAGGCAGGCGTAGCCGCCGTCGAGCCCGACCAGCGCCGGGTCCACCACCCCGGCGACGTCCTCGCCGGGCGTGATCGCCAGCACGATGCCGCCGGCCGCGGCGGTGCCGATGAAGCCCGCGGCGGCCAGCGCCGCGGTGATGCGCTTGATGCGTGTCATGTCGTCCTCCTTGGCTTCGCGTGCGGCGGCGCCGCTCAGGCCGCCGCCGCGTGGGCCGCCACCGGCGCCTCGCCGAGAATGCCGTTCAGCACCGCGCCGCTCTTGAGAAAGGCGGCCCGGGCGCCGGCGCTGTCGCCGGCCAGCCGGCGCGCCGCGGCGGCCTGCGCCCAGTTGAACGGGCTCGCCGGCTTGGCCGTCAGCCGCTCGTTGCTGAGCGCGTCGGCCAGCCGGCCGTCGCCGGCGCGGATCGCCGCCTCCTGCAGCGTCAGGTGAATGAGATCGCGCTGGGCGTTGCTGCCGCCGAAGCGGTGCGCCACGGGCGGCAGCGGCATGAGCCACTCGGCGGCGCGCGCGTACTCGCCGCGGCCGAAAGCGTGCAGCGCCCGCGCCAACGGCAGCCCCACCTCGCGCACCATGCGCTCGTTGGTGTGCCAGCCGGTCGCGCCGCGCGCCATCTCCGCCAGCGTGAGCTGCGCCAGATCCTCGCGGCCGGCGCCCACGAACGCCATCATCGCGTGGCAGTCGTTGAAGGCATAGTACGCCCGGTCGCCGCTCGCTTCCCACGCGCTCGCCAGCCGCTGCCACCGGTCGCCGACGTCGACGCGCCGCAGGTGCAGCCGCCACAGCAGCGCGGACGCGTCCACCAGCTCCAGCGCGACCGTCGAATCCCCCGGCCGCACGCCGCGGTCGTACAGCGACAGCACCTGGTCGATCTCGCCGAGGTCGAGGTAACAGAGCGCCAGGTGCCACCAGTTGTGGAACGCGAACATGTTGTCCGGCGCCCAGTCGGCCTCGCGCGAGGTGAGCCAGCGGATGCCGTCGATCTGGCGGCCCTGCATCTCCATCACGTGGGCCACCGCGTGCACCGCCCAGGGGTCGCGTCGGTTGATCTCGAGCGCGCGGCGGCCGGCGTCCTCGGCCTGCGCGAGCCAGCCGTTCTCCTCGAGGCCGAACGCGTGCATGCCGAGCGCGTAGCCGTAGCCGGGCGTATGCGCGTCCCAGCGGGGCAGCACCCGCGCGACGCGGTCGCGCAGCCACGTCTGCTTGCCGAGCGCGAAGTCCAGCACGTGGCCGAACTGCAGCGCCAGCGAGTCGCGCGGGTAGTCGATCAGGACCCGGCCGTAGGCGTTGGAGGCCTCCTCGAAGTCGCCGCGCAGCCACGCCCGCGCAGCCAGGATGTGGCCGCGCTCGCGTTCGTTGGCGCGCTCCCACTGGGCCTCGGCCGCCTCGACGCTCTGCTTGAGCAGCGGCAACGCGGCCTTCTCGGTGGCGATGATGGCGGCGCCGGCGTTGAAGCAATGGCCCATGATGAAATCGGGCTCCTCGGCCAGCGCCTTCGCCACGACCCCGAGGGGATCGCCGAAGTAGCCGTGCAGCAGCTCGGTCGCGGTCTCGAGGCGCTCGAGGGAACTGCGGCGCGTGGTGGTGACGGGAACGTCCCGACAGTCGTTCAGTGCCATGCGATAATCTCCGTTCGGTTCAGGGGTAAGCGTCCTTCGGCATCCAAGCCGATGGGCCCAGCGTAGGCGGCCGCCGTGAACGCAACCCCCGGACCGGCGTGAATTCCGCGTGAAAACCGCCGTCACGCGACGAAAGCCCCACATCGACCCGATGCCCGAGAATCGCCCGGCCGATCTCCAGCTCCGCCTGCTCGGCGGATTCGAGCTCCGCGCGCCCGGCCGCGGCAGCCTGGCGTTGCCGGCGAAGAAGGCGCGCGCCCTGCTCGCCTACCTCGCCCTGCAGCCCGGCCGACCGGTCGCGCGCGGCGCGCTGGCGGCGTTGCTGTGGCCGGAGGCGACGGAGGAGGCGGCGCGCGTCAGCCTGCGCCAGGCGCTGGCCGCGATTCGCCGCGTGCTCGGCGGCCTCGCCCCGGAGGTCCTCGACGCCGACGCCGAGCACGTCGCCCTCGCCCGGCTGCGCGTCGATGCCGCCGAGTTCACCCGGCTCGCCGCCTCGGACGGCGTCGCCGCGCTCGAGTCGGCCGCGGCGCTCTACGTCGGCGATCTGCTTCCCGGCTTCGACGCCAGGGCGCCGGGCTATGACGCCTGGCTGGCCGCCGAGCGCGAGCGGCTGCGCCGCCAGGCGGTGGACGTGCTCGGGCGGCTCGCCGAGGCGCGCGACGCCGCCGGCAACGCCGATGCCGCCGTGGCGGCGGCGGCCCGCCTGCTCACGCTCGACCCGCTGCACGAGCCCGCCCACCGGCAGCTGATGCGCCTCTACGCCGCGCAGGGCCGCCACGCCGACGCGCTGCGGCAGT
>CAZGTK010000152.1:0-6202 GCA_964528415.1 uncultured Burkholderiales bacterium
GTCGGCGGAAGCGGCGCAGGCGGGCTTCGCCGAGGTGCAAGCCCGCTACGGCGTCGCCGTGAGCGAAGCCGCCGCGTTTGCCAATCTCGGCCTGGTGGTCGGCGTCGTGCAGCTCGACTCCAACGAGGCCGCCGCGCGGCTCCGGCAGCAGCTCGCTAAGGCGCATCCCGACTGGATCGTCGACTTCAACGCGCGGCTCGCGCCGCTCGCGGGCCCACGTCTGTACGCGCTGACGCAAATCGGCGGCGCGTCCGGCGCGCCGCCCGCCCCCGGCGCGCGCATGGGGCTGCTCGACAGTGACGTGGACGCGATCCCGGCGCTGGCGCAGGCGCGCATCGCGGTCCGGCGCTTCGTCGAGGGCACGGGCGCCGACGCCAACGCCCACGGCAGCGCGATCGCGGCGCTGCTGGTGGGGCAGGACGCCGCCAGTGGCTTCCAGGGGGTGGCGCCCGGCACCGAACTCGTGGTGGGGGCGATCGTGCGGCGCGACGGCAAGCGCGAGGACAGCACGGTGACGCTGCTCCTGGCCGGGCTCGACTGGCTGCTCGCGCAGGACGTGCGCGTGATCAACGTGAGCCTCGGCGGCCCGCCCAACGCGCTGATGGCCGCCGCGATCGGCGCGGTCACGCGCCGCGGGGTCGTCATCGTCGCGGCCGCGGGCAACGGCGGGCCGGGCGCGCCGCCGGCGTATCCGGCCGCGTATCCCGGCGTCATCGCGGTCACCGCCAACGACGCCGCCGGCAACGTGTTCGAGCGCGCCAATCGCGGCGACTACGTGCTGCTGTCTGCGCCCGGCGTCGACGTCTGGGTGCCGGATCGCGCCGGCGGCCGCTACGTGTCCGGCACCTCGTTCGCCGCCGCGGCCGTCACCGGCGCCGTCTCGCTGCTGCTGCGCGCGACGCCGGACGCCACCCCGGAGCAGGTGGGGCGGCGCCTGTGCGCCACGGCGAGGAATCTCGGCGATCCGGGGCGCGATCCCGTGTACGGCTGCGGCTTGCTGCAGGTGCAGGCCGCGGCGGCGCCGCGCTGACCGCGCGCCGGCATCCGCAGCCTTGCTGCGCGGGGTCCCGGCCGCGTCGGGGCGCCGCCGCGCGCGATTCTGTTTGAACCGGATCGCCGCTGCGCTCGACCCAGGGACAGGCGCTCGTCGGGCAATCCGGCCCGGCAGGCGCGTCGCAGCGGAGGCAGCCCTGGAAACCCGGACCATGTCGCACGGGCAACGGCCGGCCGTCATGGCCACGGCCGGCGGATTTAACATTTCGCGCGCCACCCCGCGCATGCCCTGTGTTTATAATCCGACCGTTCTCCCGGGGAGGAGCGCGATGGCCGGCAACAAGAAGAAGGCGGAGTCGCGGTCGGGGCCTCTCATCGCGGCTGCGGTCACGGCCACGATGACAGGCGTCGCCCAGGCGACGGAAGCGGTGCAGGTCGCCAGCAACGACGAGGTGGCACGGCTGTGGGCCCAGGCCAGCGGCGCCGCGCCGCCCGAGGTGGTGCAGGCCGACGGCGGCGGCACGCGCATCGAGTGGCGCGGCGGCGTCTCCTACGACGGTTATCGCAACACGGCCAGCGGCGGCTTCGTCAACACGCCGATGCGCGACGGCACGTTCAACACCGTGCAGCTGCAAAGCGACCTGCGCGTCATCGAGTCGACCAACGACCTCAACTGGTTCCAGTTCGGCATGACCGGCAGCGACGACCGCTCGGTGCTGTCCGACTCCACGCTGATCAACACGCTGCAGTTCGGCCGCACCGGCGAGGGCTACCGGGTCGCCGCCGGGGACGTGCCGGTCAACTTCTCCGTGATCGGCGCCAATTTCGGGCTGCGCGGGCTCCTCGGCGAGCGCTACTTCGGCCGCACGCTGGTGCAGGGCGGCGCCGGCGTCATCAGCCAGTCGTGGGAAGCGCTGGCGAAAAAGAACCGCCGGCTGCAATACACGCGCAACGCCTACACCGGCAAGGTCCAGCATCCCCTCACCGATTCGCTCGGCGTCTACCTGACGATGCAGGGCTATTCCGACAGCGAGGGCTCGGTGAACCCGGGCGCCACCGCGCTGTCGCCGGCCGAGGGGCGGACCACCACCGCCGGGTTTACCTATCAGCAGGGCCAGGTCACGTTGACCGGCGAGGCCGGCCTGAGCAACTGGAAGGAGCAGGGCTTCCAGGACGAGGACGACAGCGCCTACATCGTCGACGCGGCGTGGCAGGGCGAGCAGCTGGGCGTGCGCCTCGGCCACCACGACATCGGCGAGTACTACACCTCGCTGTCGGGCCTCGCCATGCCGGGCGTGCGTGAAACCTACGCCAACGCCAACTGGTTCGCGGCGAGCTGGGTTTCGTTCAACGGCGACGTGCGGCGCACGCGCAACGAGCGGGCGCAGCCGACGGCGGTCGCCGGCGTGCCGGTGCCGCTGACGGCGATCTCGGTCGAGACCGACAGCTGGACCGTCGGCGCCAACGTCGCCGTGCCCCAGCTCCAGGGCATGAGCCTGCTGGCCAGCTATTCCCAGGCCGACGGCGAGAACAGCAACGGCGGCACCAACGAAAGCCGCAACAGCGGCGCGGCGGTGCAGTACGCGAGCGACGGCTGGTCGGCGGGCGTGTCGTACCAGCGCGGCGAGATCGAGAATTCGGCGACGCCGTTCTACAACGGCGCCACCGACACCTGGAGCTACTCGCTCGGCAAGTTCTGGTCGGACGCGATCGCCGGCAGCTGGTCGTTCGGCGGCAACGTGATCTACGGCGATCAGCGCCAGCAGCTCGACAGCGGGCTGGAGACGAAGAACCGCAACTGGACGGTGACCCTCACCGGCCAGCACGTGCGCTGGGGGCAGATCAACGCGTCCTGGTACACCGGGCGCGTGCGCGACCCGCTCACCGGGCAGGAGTACGACCAGGACCAGTACCAGATCGACGCCGGCCGGGCCCTCAGCGAGCACGCCTCGGTGAAGCTCTACTACCGCGACACCACCAGCTTCCAGGGCAACGCGGCGATCGCCTACGAGGAGAAGCAAGTTGGCATCCAGGTCATCGTCTTTCAGCAGTAGCCTGCCGCGGCTGCTCCTGGCCGCCGCGCTGGCGTTGTCGGCGGCGGCCGCCGGCACGCCGGCGGCCGGCGAGACGCCGCGCCCGCCGATGACGATGCAGGAGCTGGACGAGGCGCGCGCCGCGCTGGAGGCGATCGTGCGCGCGTACGAGGCCGGCGACAGCGAAAGGGTCGTGGCGCGCCTCGATCCTTCGATGGTGGGCTACCAGATTTTCGTCGACGGCGTCCGGCGCGACGTCGCCGCCCTCAAGAACATCCGCATCCAGCTGATCGACACCCAGGTGAGCGCCGGGCCGGACGTGGCGATCGTGCACAGCGGCTGGGAGAAGCGCTTCCTCGCGGTCAATACCTTCCAGCCGGGCGTGGTCTCGGGCCGCGGCGTGTTCTTCCTGCGCCGCGGGGAGGGCGGCTGGCGGCTCTCGGCGGTCTCCGGCGAGAATCCGTTCGGCGGCGGCAGCGGCACGCTGGCGCAGCTCGAGCTTTCGCCGGCGACGCTGGCGGCGCCGCCCGGCGGCTGCGTCCACCCGCGCTGCCCGCCGGTGCGGGTGGCGGTCGTGGACCCCGATCTCGCGGGGCAGGGCGCCGTGCAGGTGGACGTGTCGACCAGCCAGGGCGATCGCGAAACGCTGGCGCTCGGCGCCCGGGGCGGCGGCCGCTTCGGCCTCGACGCGCTGCCGCTGTCCATCTCTCCGCGCGTGGCGCCGACGCCCGGCAACGGCGTGGTCGAGATCGGCACCGCGGCCGGCCCCGCGCGGGTGACCGTCGTCGTCCGTTTCCTTGACCCCAATCCCGGCGGCGTGCGGCCCGCGAGCCTGCTGAGCCGCAGCCTTCACATCCAATGACCATGACCCTCCGTCGCCAAGCCCGTCTATTCCTCGCCGCGGCGCTCCTGGGCGGCGCCGCCGGCGCGATCGCGCAGCCGCCGCCGTCCGACAATCCGCTGCCGCCCGGCGCCGAGGTCCGGCCCTACGGCAAGCCGGCGGACGAGCGGCCCGCCGGCGACGAGCGCGTCCCCGGTTTCGACGAGCGGCAGAAGGCGCGCGACGCCTTCATCGAGTTCCTGCGCGCGTACGAGAGCGGCAACCTGGTGCTGCTGCAGCAGCGGCTCGACCCCGCCATGGTCGGCTACCAGGTGTTCCTCGAGGGGGCGCGCCGCGACGCCAACGCCCTCAAGAACCTGCGCATCAACCTCGTCGACACGCAGGTCACGGCGAGCGCCGAGCTGGCGGTGATCCAGACTTCCTGGGAGAAGCGCTTCCTCGAAGTGAACACGTTCGCGCCCGGCCTGTTCACCGGGCGCAGCACCATCCTCATGCACAAGGGCAAGGAGGGCTGGCGCGTTGCCGCGGTGGCCGGCGACAACCTGTTCTCCAGCGCGTCCGGCACGGCCGCGACGCTCACGCTGAGCCCGAGCGTCATCGTTCCGCCGCCCGGCGGCTGCGCGGTGGGGGCGTGCCCGCCGCTGCGCGTCGAGATCGTCGACCCCGACTTCGCCGGCCAGCCCACGATTCCCGCGGAGGTGGTGACGTCGCAGGGCGACCGGGAGCAGGTGACCCTGCTGCAGACCGGACCGGGCCGCTTCGTGCTCGCGAGCCTGCCGCTCGCGATCGGCCCCGGCCTGACGCCCGTCGCCAACAACGGCGTGATCACGGTCAATTCGCTGGGCGGCACGACGACGCTCACGCTGCGGTTTCTCGACCCGAACCCCGGTGACGGCCGGCCGCCGAGCGTGCTCACGCGCTCGACGCAGGTGCAGGGCACGGCGCCGACGGTGGCCCAGCTCAACGTCACGCCGCTCTTGATCCCGATCGGCTCGATCGGCGCGGTGCCGACCACGGTCCCGCTGCAGGTGCAGGTCGTCGACCCCGACCGCGCGGGTCAGCCGAGCGTGAACGTGCAGGCGATCAGCGTGTCGGGGGACATCGAAACGCTGACCCTGCCGGCGACGACGCCGGGCGTGTTCCAGGTCAACGCGGTGATCATGCTGGCGACGTCAGGCCCGCCGACGCCGGGCAACGGCGTCATCGAGGTGCCGACCAATCCGATCGGCAACACGTTGAACCTGCAGTTCACCGACAACAATCCGCCGGCGACCGTGACGCGCACGGTGGTGATCCAGTAGCGCCGGCGCGCGGCCTCACAGGTCGAGGCGCGCGCCGTAGCCGGTGAGTTCCAGGTAGCCGCGGCCGAGCTCGCGGCCGTCCGGCGCCAGCGCCCGCACCGCGCCTTCCCAGTAGACCGTGCCGACGCTGCCGCGGGCGTCGTTCTCCTGGTCGTCCATCAGCGGCGCCAGCGTCACCGCGAGCGTGCCGACGCGCACGGTCCATTCCACCGGGTAGGCGATGCCCGTGCGCGGGCTCGTCCAGCGGCGCCCGGGCGTGAACGCGATCTGCGCGGGCTCGAACGTGCGCGTCGTGCCGCCCGCCTCCCGCAGCGTGCCGCCGGCCCAGTACGCGTCGCCGTTGCCGTCGCGCATGCGAAACGCCATCAGCGCGCCGCCGTCGGCGAGGTTGATGCCGATCCAGTCCCAGCCGACCGCGTTCTCGTCCATGATCTCGCTCGACCACTCGTGATCGAACCAGGCCTCGCCGGTGACGGCGGCCTCGCGCCCGCGGCGCGCGACGCGCCCCGTCACCTCGAGGTGCGGCAGGCTGTAGTAGTAGCTGGCGGCGAGCGGGTCGGGGCCTTTCTGGCTGTAGCCGTCGCGGCCGTTCAGCAGCGGCGGCTGGGCGCGCGCGAAGGTCAGATCCAGGCGGAAATCCCGGCCCGGAATCTGCGCGCGGTAGCGGCTGCCGTCCTGCGTGAGCGACCAGTCGTCGATCCAGACCCGCGTCGAGCCCTCCCGCGCTTCGGCCAGCCCGAAGCCGGCGCGGGCGGCGCGCTCGTCGTGCAGCAGCCGTCCGACGGCCGGATCCGACAGGCCGGCGTGCGCGAACAGCAGTTGCTTCAGCGCGAACGCGCTCGGATTGTCGGCCTGCGCGGCGGCGCGGCTGCGGAAGAACGTGACCTGGAAGCCCAGGTCCCGCCCGCCGTCGGCGAGCCAGCCGGTCACGTACCACCACTCGGTGCGGTAAGCAGGATGGCTGCCCTCGTCGGCGGGGAAGCGGATCGCGCGCCCGGGCACGACCGCGGGATACGCCGCGTCCGCGCGGGCGC
>CAZGTK010000153.1:0-6202 GCA_964528415.1 uncultured Burkholderiales bacterium
GTCGCCGTTGTTGCCGGCCGATGCCACCACCACGATCTCGGGGTGGTCCCGCAGGACAGCACGCCCGGCATCACCGGATGATGGGGAAAATGCCCCTGGAAGAACGGCTCGTTGATGGTGACGTTCTTGAGGGCGGTGATGCGCTGGCCGTCCTCGCACTCCAGCACGCGGTCGATGAGGACGAACGGATAGCGGTGCGGCAGCACCTTGAGAATCTCGTGGATGTCCATCGTGCTCAAGATGACGTCCTTTCCAGCGCCGCGAGGCGCGTCTTCAGTTCCTTGATCTGGCGCGCCATCTCGTCCAGGTGGCGGAGATGGGCGGCGTTGCGGATCCACTCCCGGTGGGGCAGGAACGGGAACACCGACGTGTAGATGCCCGCCTCGTCGATGGAACGGATGATCGCGGTGCCGCCCGAGATGGTGACCCCGTCGGCGACCTCGATGTGGCCGGAGAGCATCGCCGCGCCGCCGATCCGGCAGTTGCGTCCGACGCGGGTGCTGCCGGCGATGCCGACGCATCCGGCGATGGCGGTGTGGGCGCCGATCCGGCAGTTGTGGCCGATCTGCACCTGGTTGTCAATGCGAACGCCATCCTCGATCACGGTGTCGTCGAGCGCGCCGCGGTCGATCGACGAATTGGCGCCGATCTCGACGTCGTTGCCGATCACGACGCCGCCGATCTGCGGAATCTTGACCCAGTGGTCGTCTTCCCAGGCCATGCCGAAACCGTCGGCGCCGATGACCGCGCCGCTGTGAACGATGCAGCGCTCGCCGACACTGCAGCCCGGATAGATCGTCACGCCGGCGTGCAACACGGAATCCGCGCCGATCGTGACGCGCTCGGCGATCGCGCAGCCGGCGCCGATCCGCGCGCCGCTGCCGATGCGCGCTCCGGCCCCGATCGACGCCAGCGGACCGATGCCGGCGCTGGCCGCCACCTCGGCGTCCGGCGACACCGCCGCCGAGGGGTGCACGCCGGCCGGACCGCGCTCGGGCGGATTGAGCAGCGCGGCCACCCTGGCGTAATACGCGTAGGGGTTGGCGCAGACGATGCGCGGGACGTCGGTCAAGGCGGCCGCCTGCGGCGCGAGGATGACCGCGCCGGCCCGCGTCGCGGCCAGCTGCGCGCGATACTTGGGGTTGGCGAGGAAGGCGATCTCGTCGGGGCCCGCCTTTTCCAGGGTGGCGACCTGGCGCAGGCGACGACCGGAATCGCCGACCACCTCCCCGCCAAGGCGCTCCGCCAGCTCGCGCAGCGTCACGCCCTGCGCCGCCGCGGCCGGATTCGTCACGGCGCCCGCCCCGCTAAGCCGCGCAGCCGCGGCCCCTCACTTGGTCTCCGCATCGAGCTGCTTCATCACGCGCTCGGTGATATCGATGCTGGGGCTGCCGTACACGATCTGCTCGCGCTGCAGGATGAGGTCGAACTTCTCGCTCTCGGCGATCTGCTTGATGATCTTGTCGACCTTCTGGATCAGCTGGGCCGTCTCTTCGTTGCGCCGCAGGTTCAGATCCTCGCGGAACTCGCGCTGCGCGCGCTGCACGTCCCGATTGAGGCCGGCCAGATCGCGCTCGCGCTTCTGCCGCTCGGACTCCGGCAGCGTGACGGCGTCCTTCTCGAGCTGGGCCTGCAGGTCGCGCGCCTGCTTCATCATCTTCTGGATCTCCTGGTCCCGGCCGCTGAACTCGCGCTCGATCTTCTTGATCGCACGGGACCCCACCGCCGATTCGTTGAGGACGCGCTGAACGCTGACCACGCCGATCTTGACGTCGGCGGCGGCGCCGCCGGCGGTCAGCATCAGCCCGGCCGCCAGCGCGGCTAACAGGGTCTTAAGCAATTGGCATCTCCTCTGCATCAAAACGTGCGTCCCAGCTGGAACTGGAACGGCTCGGTCTGGTCGTCGTCCTTCTTGTTGAGCGGATACGCCAACGAGAAGCGCAGCGGCCCGATCGGCGAAAGCCACGTCACGCCCACACCGGTGGTGTATCGAAAGCCCTCGGTGCCCTCCACGTCGCCCGGCCCGTAGACGGCGCCCGCGTCGACGAACACGCTCATGCGCGCCGACTTGTCGTCGCGGAAGCCCGGGAACGGGAAGAACACCTCCGCGCTCGCGACGTAGAGCGTGTCGCCGCCGAGCGCGGCGTTGCTGGAGTCGCGGGGTCCGAGCGAGGCCGTCTCGTAGCCGCGCACCGTGCTGATGCCGCCGGCGAAGAAGTTCTTGTAGAACGGCAGCGGCTGTCCGGAGTAGCCGTCGCCGTACCCCACCTCGCCGCGCAGGGACAGGGTGTAGGTTCGCGACATCGGGTAGAACCACTGGGCGAAATAGCTCGCGCGGTAGTACTCGAGATCGCCGGCCGGAACGGTCACCTCGAGGTTCGCGCGCTGCAGCAGGCCGGAGCTGGGGAAGATCGCGCTGTCGCGCGAGTCGCGCGCCCAGCCGACCGTGAACGGGAACGACGTCGTGTTGTCGCCGAACTCGTTCACGAAGTCGATGTAGCGCTCGGGCGAATCGGGGAACAGCGTGATGTCGGTGTTCTCGACGCCTATCCCGAAGAACACGGTATCGAGCTCGGTGATCGGCACGCCGACGCGGAAATTGCCGCCCATGGTGGAGGTCTCGAAGCTGCCGACGTCGAGCGACGTGGAATCGACGTCCCTGCGGTAGAGGTCGATGCCGCGGCTGACCCCGTCCACCGTCCAGTAGGGTTGCGTGAACGAAAGCGCGTAGATCGTGTTCACGTCGCCGGTATTGACCTGCAGCGACAGCGCGTTGCCGGTCCCGAGAAAGTTGTTCTGGGAGATCGAGCCGCTCAGCACGAGGCCCTCGGAGCTGGAGAAGCCGGCGCCCAGCAGGAGCTGGCCGGTCGGGACCTCTTCCACCGTGAAGTTCACGTCCACCTGGTCCGTGGTCCCCGGCACCGCCGGCGTCTCCACGTTGACCTGCTTGAAGTAGCCGAGGCGATTCAGGCGATCGCGCGACTTGCTGATGCGGCTGGCCGAGTACCAAGCGCCCTCGAGTTGGCGCAGCTCGCGCCGGATCACCTCGTCGCGCGTGCGCTGATTGCCGAAGATGTTGACGCGGCGGACGTACACGCGCCGGCCAGGATCCACCAGGAACGTGAAAGCGACCTGCCGGTTTTCCCGGTCCACCGTCGGCACGGCGTTGACGTTGGCAAAGGCGTAGCCCTCGTCGCCGAGGCGCTCGGAGATGAGCTTGGTCGACTCGGTGAGCCGCTCGCGCGAGAAGATCTCTCCGGGCTTGATCTTGACCAGCGCCCGCAGGTCCTCCTCGGGCAGCACCAGGTTGCCCTCGAGGCTGATCTTGGAGACCGTGTACTGGTCGCCCTCGGTGATGTTGACTGTGATGTAGATGTCGGTCTTTTCCGGCGAGATCGAGACCTGGGTCGAGTCGATCTGGAACGAGAGGAAGCCGCGATCGAGGTAGAACGAGCGCAGGCGCTCGAGATCGCCGGAGAGCTTCTGCTTCGAGTACTGGTCGTCCTTGGTGTACCAGGTCAGCCAGCCCGGCGTCGTCAGCTGGAACAGGCCGAGCAGCTCCTTCTCGGTGAAAGCCTGGTTGCCTATGATGTTGATCTCGCGGATCTTGGCGACGTCGCCCTCGTCGACCGAGAACGAAATGGCGACGCGGTTGCGGTCGAGCGGCGTGACCGTGGTACTGACCTGCACGGCGTACTTGCCGCGGTTCAGATACTGGCGCTTCAGCTCCTGCTCGGAGCGCTCGAGCAGCGCGCGGTCGAAGATGCGGGACTCGGCCAGGCCGACCTGCTTCAAGGCGGCGCGCAGCTGGTCGATCTCGAATTCCTTCACGCCGATGAAGTCGATCTGCGAGATCGCCGGGCGCTCCTCGACGAACACGACCAGCACGTTGCCGTCCCGCTCGAGGCGCACGTCCTTGAAGAACCCCGTGGCGTAGAGGGCCTTGATCGCCTCCGAGACCCGCTCGTCCGTGACGGTGTCGCCGACCTTGATCGGCAGATAGCTGAACACGGTGCCCGCCTCGATGCGCTGAATGCCTTCGACGCGGATGTCGCGAACCACGAAAGGCTCGGCCGCGCCGGCAGCGAACACCAACAGCACGGCGGCCAGCAGACCGGCACTCCAGCGGATCATCTGCGGTCAGCCGGCAATGAGACGATTGATGTCATTGAAAAGCGCAAAAGCCATGAGCGCAAACAGCAGCACCATGCCGATCTGCTGTCCCACCTCCATGGCCTTGTCGGAGACCGGACGGCCCTTGAAAATTTCGACGACATAATACATTAAGTGGCCGCCATCGAGCATCGGAATGGGCAGCAGGTTGAGTATCCCGAGGCTGATGCTGACCAGCGCGATGAACCCCAGGTACGCGGCGATGCCCATCTGCGCCGTCTGCCCGGCATAGTCGGCGATCGTGATCGGGCCGCTGACGTTGCGCCAGGATACGTCGCCCAGCACCATCCGATAGAGCATCTTGAGCGACAGGACGGTGGTCTCCCAGGTGCGCTCCAGCGCCGCACCCAGCGACCCGACGACGCCCAGGTGCTTGACCACCGTGAGCCCTTCCCAGGCCGCTGGATCCGCCCGCGGCGCGACGCCGATGCGGCCGACGCGGACCTCGCCGTCCTTGACCGTCTCCGGGACGATCACGAGCCGTACCCGGGCGCCGTCGCGCTCGACCTCGAAGGCCAGCGGCCGCTCGGCGCTCGCCCGTACGGTGTCGACCACCTGGTCCCAGCGCGCCGCCGTGCGGCCGTCGATGGCGACGATGCGGTCGCCCTCGACGAGCCCGCCGCGCTCGCCCGCCCCGCCGGCGATCACCTGCCCGATCACCGGCTTGAGCGCCGGACGATAGCTCGCCAGACCGAGGCGCTCCATGAACTCGGCGCCGAAGTCCTCGCCGCTGACGCCCGACAGGTCCAGCGCGACGCGCCGCGTGCCGCCGTCGCGCTCGACCTCCAGGGCTACCCGGCCTTTCGAAACCGCGTGGTCCAGAAGCGCCCAGCGCAGGTCCTGCCAGGTCTCGACCGCGTCGCCGCCGACGCTGCGCACGAGGTCGCCCTCGGCCAGCCCGGCCATGGCCGCCGGCGATGCCGGCGCCACCGGCCCCACGAGCGGCTTGATGCCCGGCACGCCGTTGAGGAACAGGGCCCAGTAGAGGACCACCGCCAGCAGGAAGTTCGCCAGCGGTCCCGCGGAGACGATCGCGAAGCGCCGGTAGACCGACTGGCGATTGAAGGCGCGGTCCCGTTCCGCCGCGGGCACCGGGGCCTCGCGCTCGTCCAGCATCTTCACGTAGCCGCCGAGAGGAAACGCCGAGATCACCCATTCCGTGCGGTCGGGGCCGAAGCGCTTGACGAGCAGCGGTCTGCCGAACCCGACCGAGAAGCGCAGCACCTTGACCCCGCACAGGCGCGCGACCCAGTAGTGCCCCAGTTCGTGGAACACGATCAGGACGCCGAGCGCGATCAGGAAAGCGATGAGGGTGGAGACGAGGCTCATGATTTCGACCACCGGGCTCGCTCCGCCGCCGCTGCGCGGAGCGAAACGCCTTTAAAAGCGAGCGATTATAGCAAAGCCGCGAGCCGGCTCCGGGCCGCCTCGCGGCCCCGGCGATCGGCTTCGACGGCATCGTCGAGGGTCTCGATGGCGAAACCCGCCACGCGGTCCAGCGCGTGCTCGATGAGGCCCGGTATCTGGGGATAGGCAATGTGCCCATCGAGAAAGGCCTGCACCGCGATTTCGTTGGCCGCGTTGAGCACCGCCGGCGCGGACTGGCCGGCGGCAATGGCCCGGTAGGCGAGCCCCAGGCAGGGAAACCGTTCCGGCTCCGGCGCGCGGAAATCCAGCCGGCCGAGCCGGAGGATGTCCATCGGCCCGACGCCGCAGTCGATCCGCTCGGGATACGCCAGCGCGTAGGCGATCGGCGTGCGCATGTCGGGCTGGCCGAGCTGCGCGATGACCGAACCGTCGCGGTACTCGACCATCGAGTGGACGATGCTCTGCGGGTGCACCACGACCTCGATCTGCGCCGGCGCCGCGTTGAAAAGCCAGCACGCCTCGATCACCTCGAGGCCCTTGTTCATCATGGTCGCCGAGTCGACCGAGATCTTGCGCCCCATTACCCAGTTCGGGTGGTTGCAGGCCTGGTCGGGCGTGACCGTGGCCAGGCTTTCCAGCGGCGCGTCCCGGAACCGAGTAG
>CAZGTK010000154.1:0-6165 GCA_964528415.1 uncultured Burkholderiales bacterium
ATCGAACACCGGCTCCTGGCGCACCCAGACGCCGGCCTTGACCACGGCATCGACCGCGCAGCCGACCGAGCAGTGCCCGCAAACCGTGCGGCGCACTTCCACCGGGCCCGCGCCCTCAGCCTTGGCGGCCTCGGCCTTGCCCATCATCGAGAACGGCAGGCTGGAAGCGAACGCGCCCGCGCCGGCGGCTACGCCGGAGCGCTTCAGGAACGTCCGGCGGTCCATGGTATTGCCAAGGAAGCCGGCGACACTGCGGCTGAGACGCCCGGACCCCTTCACTTCGGTAGTCGATTTCCTCGTGAGCAACATGTGTCAGTCTCCTCAGTCAATCAGACGCGGGCGGTCCGGTAGTACTGGCGGACGCGGGCAGTCTCCTGGTAGCCCTTGCCGCCGCGCGGGCCGGCGGCCGCCGCCGAGCGATCGGTCGTCCCTTCGGGTTTGGTGATGGCGGCCGCGGTAACCGCTGCGGCGCCGCCCAGCCCGAGCGCCTTGATGAAATTCCGTCTGCTGGTGTTTGCTTTAGAGCTCATGCTCGGCCCTCCTCGTCAAAGTCAACTACCGATGTTGAAGGATGAAGATTCCACGTCCAGAAACGCCTCTGCAAATCGACCCACGTGCCGATAAAAGTCCGCGCCCTCGCACGCATTGATCTCCGCGACCAGCTTTCGGTACCAGGGCGCGATGTGCCGACTGAAGAACTCCTGCTGATCCGCCAGTGGGGCGGCTGGCGCCCCGCCACCGCCCGCGACGAGAATCCGCATCACGTCGCAAAGGGCGGAAATATGGTCCTCCGGCTCGCCGACGCCGTCGCGCCGCGCGACACCAATCTGGGCGAGATGCTCCCTGAGATCGACCAGCGGCTTGTCCATCAGGAACCCGGCACGGTGATACGACGCGTACGCCATCACGGGTGCGCGGCCCGGGGCATAGAACAGTTCCTGGAACTCCTGCTCGACGCTCGCCGGCTCGTAGCGGCCCGCTGCGTCCCTCAGCGCCAGCCAAGCCTGGTAAAGAGCGCCGTCCGGCTCGCCTGCCGGCTCGCTGCGCGCGATCACCCCGAGCAGCTCCGCCGAAGGCGGCGAATAGAACAGCGCCGCCAGCAGCGCGTACAGGTCGGCCCTGCCCGCCTCTTCGGGAGCAAGGGCGTCCGGGGCGATCCGTTCCGCAGCACCCGCCGCCATCACTTGACCTCGAAAATGGAGACCGATCGCTCGGTCTGCATCAGATCCACCACCCGGCAGTCGGCGCACATGCGCAGCCGCTCGATCGATCCCGGCGCCGCGAACATGCTGTGTCCGCCAAGGCGGCCGAGCATGTTGTCCACCATCTGCTTCGTCGCGAACGGCTTGCCGCACTTGACGCAGTAAAAAGGCTCCGTCTCGTTGAGGAGTTGCGGCTCCTTGGCAGCCTTCGTCAGCAGCAGACGCGGCTGCAACGTGATCGCGTTCTCCGGACAAGTGCGCGCGCAAAGCCCGCACTGAACGCAGTTGGCCTCGATGAACTTGAGCTGCGGCAGATCCTTGCCGTCGAGGAGCGCCTTTTCCGGGCATGCGCCCACGCAGGACATGCACATCGTGCAGCGGTCCTTGTTCACCGCGATCGCGCCGTACGGCGCGCCGGCCCCGAGCGCGATGGCGTCCACCGGCTTCGGCGCGTGTTTGAGCACGTGACTGAACACGAACTCGAGCGTGGTGCGCTTCTCGTTCGAGAGATTGAACGCGGCTGGCGGACAGCCCTGCGCCGGCGTCAGGGACCACACGGCGCTCTCGAGCGCCGCCGGGTCGCTGCACTCGAACAGCGCAAAGTGACGACCCTTGTAGCCCAGTCCCGCGATCATCTCCTCGGCAAAACCGAGCTGCTCGCGCAGCGCAGCGAGGTATGTCTCTGGCTCGTCGCCGCCGCACAGAATCACCACCTGGCTGGCACCGAACGCGAAGGCGCCGAGGACCGTATCGAGTCCGATGGATGCGGTGTGGAAGGTCTCGACCGGGATCACGCGCGCAGGCAGCCCCGGGCCTTGGCGGCCCAAGCGGGCGATCAGATCCCGCCCCCTGCCGGCGTCATGGAACAGGAGGCACGCATCCTCGCCGCCGGCGCGCGCGTACGTTGAGAGCAGGGTTTTCAACCGGCTCCCCACGTCGGAAACGCGTGGGTACACGTACGCCATTGCCCCCGATGGGCATACCGTCGCACAGCCACCGCACCCCATGCAGAGGTGAGGCTCAACCTTGACGTAATCTCCGTCCTCCGAGATGGCCGCTGTCGAGCAGACCTCGACGCATTTGTTGCACCCCGTTATTTTCGATCGGCCATGGGCGCATAGGTTTTCCTTATAAAGGAAAAACTTGGGCTTATCAAATTCCCCGGTCAACTGCGTCAACTGGTGCGCGGCCAAGGCTTGGTCAAGGGGATCGCGTCCGGGTGCCGCGTAGCCCTGCGGAGGCTGGGGCATGCGCAGGGTCGGCGGGTCGGTCAGGTCCAGCACCAGGTCGAACGTTTCCTGCCGCCCGCGCTCGGAGCGGTCAAAATCGATCGCCCGAACGTCGCCGCAGGCGGCGACACACTGGCGGTGCGCCATGCAGCGCTGGAGGTCGATCTGGTAGGAGAAGTCGATCGCGTCCTCGGGACATGCCCGAATGCAGGCGTTGCAGCGGGTACAGACCTCGAGGTCGATCGGGTTCTGCTGCTCCCACTCGACGTCGAACGCGCCGAGGAAGCCCCGAATCGCCGTGACCCGACCGGAGAACACCGGAAACCGGCGATCCATCGGCAGATCCCCGGGGCCCCCGGTCACCAGCACGCTCACGTCGAGTTGATCGGCGAGGCGCTCCCCCCAGCTGAGGGCCGATCCGGCCGGACCCACGACGAGCAGCCGACCGCTGGATTCGTAGCCCACCGTCATGGCGGGCTCGGGGTCGGGCAACCGGGCAGCGGCGATGAGCGCCGCGACCTTCGCGTCGACGTGGTCGCGATCCCGGGACCACCCGGCCGTTTCCCGGACGTTCACGAATCGCACCGGGACGTCGGGGGCGACGCTGTCCCTCACCTCGCCGAACAACGCGGCTTCCTGGGTGCAGGCCACCACCAGATCGTCGCCGGACTTGAGCGCAGACTCGTACTCTCCGAGCTGGCGCCGGCAAAGCTCGCTTCGGACCGGAATGGGCGCGTCAAGCTGGAGCGCTTTGGCTAATGCTCCGCCGTCCAGGGCCATCGTACGGTTGCAGTTGCAAACCTGGATGGTCTTGTCTTTTTTCGTCATGTCAACGAGTTACGCTCGTCTCCGGATATGGTCACAGCTAAATCGTTATATTCGAAGCAATCCTCGCTCCGGGACCGATAGGAAAAAAATCTAAAAATGCGACAAAAACGCGCATTCGCCTAGGCCGGCTGCGTCCCTGAGCTTGGAGAAACGGCTCCGTCCTCCCCGGTGGCTTGGGCGTCTGCTTCGTTGTCCGCAGTCCCTTCGTGCTGCCGACCCGCTCCGTCCTGCTGCGCCAGGTCGTCCCGCGTCCGGGCGACGCCGTCCTCGCCAGCGCCGCCCGCCAACGCGGCCGCCTCGTCGTCCTCCTCCTTGCGCTCCGGCAACAGGTGCGTGAACTGCTTGAGTTCGCTGAGCCAGCCTTCGGGGAGCGGCTCCCAAAGCGAAGGATCGAACAGATCGTCGTCAAGCGGATCGATGACATTGAAGCGCGGGTCACGAAACAGCGTCTTGAGCGCCGCGCGCCGGAGCTTTTCATCCACCTTGGCGTGCATGAAGCCGGCAAAGTCGGACTCGAACGTGAGGCTGCCGACGTCGGGCAGCGCCGGCGCCTTATCCCCGCGCTGCGCCGCCGTCGCGGAATTGGACGGAGGTTTGCCAGCGGCGGGCGCGACGGCCGGCTTCTCGAGGGCCGCCTCGCGCTTGACTCGGGCCCAGCGGCCGACAAAGGTTTCGCCGCGGCGCTCGTCGTCAGTCGACATAACCCGTCCCCCGCCGCCGCTTCCGCTTCGGCTCCGGGCGGTAATGCCGCTCGGCGAAGCTGCGGATCCACGGCACCAGTTCCGGCGCGAGGGGAACCCCGTCCACGCTCTCGCTCCCCTCGATCCAGCGCGACGCCTCGCTGTAGCTCACCGTCGCCATCTCGGGCCGGGCCCGGTCTTTGTCCAGCCGCCAGCACACGAAAACGCGCGGCTCGGGCGACCCGACGTTCATCAAATAACCTTCCGCCTCATCGGTGTACAGGGTGATCTCGAGCCCTTCCCAGAGCCAGCGCTCGCGGCCCTCCTCGCGCTCCAGCAGTTGCGGTTCACCCCCCGCGGCGTCCCGCCGCCCAGGGCGCACCTCGACCGCCTCCCATTTTTCGCTCTGCCACGGATTGTCGAGCCGCCGCCGCTGCATGACGACCGCAATCGGAAGGGATGGAGTGTTCATCGCGTGCAAATGAGTTAGATTATGAAAACTTCAACAAATCTCGCGGCCGTCTGTCAAATTGGAAAATCCGGTCAGCTTACCCCGGCTTCTGACATTTGGTCGTATTTTTCCCGGCAGACGCCTTTTCGCTCGGAACGCCGGTTGCTTTTTCCGACTAAATTAATAAACAATTAGACCCCGAGGCCAAGGAATGGATCAGACGAACCCCACGCCGGAGGCGCTGGTCGACAAGTTCGGCCGTACCGTCTCGTATATCCGCCTTTCGGTCACCGACCGCTGCGACTTCCGCTGCACGTACTGCATGGCGGAGGAGATGACGTTTTTGCCGCGCTCGGAGGTTCTTTCCCTCGAGGAGTGCCTGCGCGTCGCGCGCGTGTTCGTGGGGCTGGGCGTGACGAAAATCCGCATCACCGGCGGCGAGCCGCTGGTACGCAAGAACGTTCTTTGGCTGTTCCAGCAGCTCGGAAGGCTGGAAGGCCTGAAGGAACTGGTCCTCACGACGAACGGCTCCCAGCTCGAACGGTTCGCGCGCCCGCTGGTGGACGCCGGCGTGAGGCGCGTCAACGTCAGCGTGGATAGCCTCGACCGCGAGAAATTCAAGCGCATCACGCGGGTCGGCGATCTCGACAAGGTGCTGCGCGGCGTCACTGCGGCGAAAGCGGCCGGGTTCTCCAGCGTCAAGCTCAATACGGTCATGATCAACGGCGTCAACGACGACGAGTTCGTCGACCTGGTCCAGTATTCGGTGGACAACGAACTCGACATCGCCTTCATCGAAGAGATGCCGCTGGGCGACATCGGCCATTCCCGGGCGTCCACCTATTTCAGCTCCGACGACGCGCTGGCGCGCCTCGGGGAGCGCTTCGAACTGGTGTCGAGCACGGAGAGCACCGGCGGTCCGGCCCGCTACTGGCGCATTCCCGGCACGCGCACCAAGGTCGGCTTCATCTCGCCCCATTCGCACAATTTCTGCGGCAGCTGCAACCGCGTGCGGATCACCTGCCGCGGCGAGCTGTACCCATGCCTGGGACAAAATGACGCAGCCGATCTGCTGCCGATCCTGCGCGCCGGCGACGACGACGCGCCGCTGCGGCAGGCGATCGTGGACACGATGGGAATCAAACCGCGGGGTCATGACTTCAACCTGTTCCAGGACAAGCCGAAGGTCGTGCGGTTCATGTCGCTTACCGGAGGCTGAAGCCCGGTGGACGCGCCGTACCGCCCCAGGCTGACCAGCGCCGCCCGGCCCGCCACGTTCGCGGTGCCCGCGGTCAACGAGCGCGGCGAGGAGCAGGAAACGCACGTCGCCGGCGAGCACCCCCTCACGGTCTACGTCGACAAGCGCGAGGTCGTCACGCTGATGACCTTGGGCGGCGCGCCCGAGGCGCTCGCCATCGGCTACCTGCGCAACCAGCGGCTCGTCCGCAGCATCGAGGAGATCGTCGCCGTCCAGGTCGACTGGGAGGTGGACGCGGTCGCCGTGACCACCCGCGACGGCCTGCAGGACCTCGACGCCAGGATGGAGAAGCGCACGGTCACGACCGGCTGCGGCCAGGGGACGGTGTTCGGCGACCTCATGGACGAGATCGACCGCGTCCGGCTGCCCGAGGCGGTCACCCTCGCGGAGGAAACGCTCTACGGCCTGCTCGACAACGTGCGCCGTCACGAATCCATCTACCAGCAGGCCGGCGCCGTGCACGGGTGCGCGCTCGCCCAGGGCGCCGACATCCTGATGTTCGTGGAAGACGTCGGCC
>CAZGTK010000155.1:0-6161 GCA_964528415.1 uncultured Burkholderiales bacterium
TCGCCATCCTCGGCATCCTGGCGCTGCTCGGCATGATCGCCAAGAACGCGGTGATTCTGATCGTGCAGATCGAGAACGACCGCGCCGAAGGCAAGAACGTCTGGGACGCGGTGGTCAGCGCCGCCAGCTCGCGATTGCGCCCGCTCATGCTGACCGCGTTCTCCACCGTGCTGGGCCTGATCCCGATCGCGCCGACCGTGTTCTGGGGGCCGATGGCGTTCGCCATCATGGGCGGCCTGATGCTGGCGACGCTGCTGACGCTCGTCTTCCTGCCGACGGTCTACGTGACGGTGTTCGGCGGCAAGCCCGGCGGCGGGTCGGGCGCGCCGGCGGGCGCCGCGGTCTCGACCTGACCGGCCGCCGGCAGGCCTTGTGCCGGGGGCCGGTTCCGCACAGTGGCCAAACGCGAGGGGCGCGAGGGTGACGTCATGACGCATTCCGATCGACCCGCCGCGGGCGCTGGGCTCGCGCGCGGCGCGGGGTTCCTCCTCCTCTGGGTGATTCTCATCGGCTGGCAGCCGGCGGATCTCGCCGCCGGCGCCGTCGCCGCCGTTCTGGCGACCTGGGCGAGCCTGCGGCTGCTGCCGCCCGGGGCGAGCCGCCCGAGCTCCGCGGCGATCGTGTCGCTCGCGGCGCGCTTTCTGCGGCAGTCGGTCGTCGCCGGCTGGGACGTCGCCCGCCGCGCGTTCGATCCCCGGCTGCCGATCAAGCCCGGGTTCGTCCGCTACCCGACGCGCTTTCCGCCCGGCGCCGCGCGCGACGCGTTCGCCTCGATGACGAGCCTGCTGCCCGGCACGGTCCCGGTCGGCGAAGAGGGCGGCGCGCTCTTATACCACTGCCTCGACGTCGACGAGCCGGTCGCGGCGCAGCTTGCCGCCGACGAGGCGGCGTTCGCGCGCGCGCTCGGCGCGGCCGAAGGCGACGGGCGCTGAGGCCGGCGCATGAGCGCCTTGCTTCTAGCCGCCGCGCTCGTCGTCCTGGCGACGACCGCCGTGGGGCTGGTGCGCGTGCTGCGCGGGCCGGCCGACGCGGACCGCCTGATGGCGGTCCAGCTGCTGGGAACGGGCGGCATCGCCACGCTGCTGCTGATGGGCGTGGCCGAGGGCACCGCCGGGGTGGTCGACGTGGCGCTGACGCTCGCGCTGCTGGCGGCCTTCGCTGCCGTCGCCTTTGCTGCCTTCTACGCGCGCGCCGGCGGCGGCGATGCGCCGGCGGAGCGCCGATGAGCGCGCTCGCCGACCTGTTCACGATCGCCGCGGTATCGGCCGGCGCGTTCTTCTTCCTCGCCGGCACGGTGGGACTGCTGCGCTTCCCGGACACGCTCACGCGATTGCACGCGCTGACCAAGGCCGACAACCTCGGCGTCGGCCTCGTCGTGCTCGGCCTGCTGCCGCAGGTCGACGGCGCGCTCGCGATGCTCAAGCTGATCGCGGTCTGGGCGCTGGTGTTGTTCACCGCCGCCACCGTGGCGCAGGTCGTCGCGCGCGCGGCGCGCCGCGGGGGCGACGGGTGACGGCGACGCTGCTGCTGGACGCCGCGCTGGCGCTTCTCGTCGTCGGCGTCGCCGCGTGGGTGGTCCTGGCGCGCGAATTGTTCTCGGCGGTGCTGGGCTTCATCGCCTGCGGCCTGCTGTTGGCGCTGTTCTGGGTGCGCCTTGCCGCGCCGGACGTCGCGCTGACCGAGGCGGCCATCGGCGGCGGCCTCACGGGCGTGCTGCTGATCGGCGCGGCGGCGCGGCTGCGGGAGGCCGGCGGCGCAGCGGAGAAGACCGGCGCCTTGACCCGGGTCGTCGCGGCGCTGCTCTCGGCGGCGGTCGCCGCCGGGATCGCGTACGCGGTGCTGGCGTTGCCCGATCCGGCGCCGACGCTGGCGCCGGCCGCCGCCGAGCATATCGGCGTGACGGGCCTCGGCAATCCCATCACCGCCGTGCTGCTCGCCTTCCGCGCCATCGACACCCTGCTGGAAACCGTGGTGGTGGTCTTCGCGCTGATCGGCGTGTGGTCGCTGACGCCCGACGTGGCGTGGGGCGGACGCCCGGCGCTGCCGGGCGTTGCGGATCCGGCAGGGCCCGCCGCGTTCGCGGCGCGCGTGCTGGCGCCGATCGGCGTCGTCGTCGGCGTGTACCTGCTTTGGGTGGGGGCCGACGAGCCCGGCGGCAAGTTCCAGGCCGCCACCGTGCTGGCGGCGATGGCGCTGCTGCTGATGCTCTCCGGGATCATGCAGGCGCCGCCGGTCGGCCACCGCGGGTTGCGCGCCGCGCTGGTCGCCGGTCCGCTCGTGTTCGTCGCGATCGGGATCGTGGGCGCCGCCGCGGCCGGCGCCTTTCTCGCCTACCCCGAGCCGCAGGCGAAGGCGCTCATCATCGCGATCGAGGTGGCGCTGACGCCGTCGCTGGCGCTGCTGCTGGTCCTGCTGCTGGCGGGACCGCCGCGGAGCGCGCGGCGATGAGCACGGCGACGCTTGCCGGCTTCTGCGCCGCGGTGCTGGTCGGTCTGGGCCTCTACGGCCTGCTCGTCCAGCCGCAGCCGCTGCGCAAGCTCCTGGCGCTCAACTTCGTCGGCAACGGCGCGTTCCTGCTGTTCGGCGTCGCCGCGAGCCGCGGCGCGCTGCCGGGCCTCGGCCCCGACCCCGTGCCGCAGGCGCTCGTGATCACCGGCATCGTGGTCGCCTTCTGCGCGACCGCGCTCGCGGTGGCGCTGCTCACGCGGCTCGCCGACGCCGCCGGTTCGGCGTCGCTCGAGGCCGCGCCGGAGCGCGACGACGACGAGGGCGGCGGTGGCTGACGCGGCGACGCCCGGCGGCTTCCTGCTCGTGCTGGCGCTGATGGTGCCGCTCACGGGCGTGCTGCTCGCGCTCGCCGCGGGCGGGCGCTTTGCCTCGCGCATCGCGCTCGCGACGCTGCCGATCGGCCTCGCGCTCGCCGCCGCGATCGCCTGGCGCCTGCTGCGCTCGGGCGAGCCGCTCGCCTACCTGCTCGGCGGCTGGGCGCCGCCGCTCGGCGTGACGCTGCGCGCGGACGGCCTGGCGGCGGCGATGCTGCTCACCACGGCGGTCATCGTCTGCGCCGTCGGCGTCTTCGCCCGCGCCGACTTCGCGACGCCGGCGGGCGCCGCCGAGGCGCGCGGCCCATTCGCGTTCTGGATGCTGCTGCTCGCCGGCTGGGGCGCGCTGAACACGGTGTTCCTGGCGGGCGACCTGTTCACGCTGTTCGTCGCGCTCGAGCTGCTCACGTTCTCGGCCGTGCCGCTGGTGAGCCTGTCGGGCCGCGCCGAGAACGTGCAGGCGGCGCTGCGCTACCTGCTGTTCGCGCTGGCCGGCTCGCTGCTCTATCTTGCCGGCGCGACGCTGCTCTACGGCGCCTACGGCACGCTGGACATCGCCCTGCTGGCGCAGCGTGCGCGCCCCGAGCCGGTGACCTGGGTCGCCGCCGCGCTGATGACCGCCGGGCTGGCCGCCAAGACGGCGCTGTTCCCGCTGCACCTGTGACTGCCGCCCGCGCACGCCGGCGCGCCCACGGCGGCGAGCGCGCTGCTCTCCGCGCTGGTGATCAAGGGGTCGTTCTTCCTGATGGTGCGCCTGTGGTTCGACGCGCTGCCCGCCGCGGCTTCCGGGCCGGCGGCGCAGCTGCTGGGGGCGATGGGCGCCGGCGCGATCGTCGTGGGCAGCGTGGTAGCGCTCGCGCAGGCGCGCCTCAAGCTGATGGTGGCCTACTCGACGGTGGCGCAGATCGGCTACCTGTTCCTGATGTTTCCGCTCGCCTTCGGTGCGGGCGCGACGCAGGCCGTCGCCGCGACCGCGCTCGCCGGCGGCCTGCTGCAGGCGGTGTCCCACGCGTTCGCCAAGGCCGCGATGTTCATGGCCGCGGGGCTCGTCTACGCCGGGCTCGGCCACGACCGCGTCGCCGACCTCGCCGGCGCCGCGCGCGCGCTGCCAATGACGGTGCTGGCGTTCGCGCTGGCCGGCGTGTCGCTGGTCGGGCTGCCGCCGAGCGGCGGCTTCTGGGCCAAGTGGCTGCTGCTCACGGCCGCGGTGGAGGCGGGGCAGTGGGTCTGGGCCGCGGTGATGGTGGCGGGCGGGCTCCTCACGACCGGCTACGTCGCGCTGGTGCTGGTGCGCGCCCTGGGCGAGCCGCCAGCGCCCGTGGCGCTGCGCGCGCCGGTGCCGCGCTATCAGGAGTCGGCCGCGCTGGCGCTGGCGCTGATCGCCGTGCTGCTGGGCCTCGCGGCGATCCCCGATGCGGATCTGCTGGCGGTCGGCCGCGGCGGAGGCATCCGATGAGCGCGCCCGCGCTGCTCGCGGCGACGCTGGCGCTGCCGCTCGCACTCGCGTTGGCGTGCGTCTTCCGCGCCGTGCGCGAGCGCATGCTGTCATTGCTGTGGCTCGCGCCGCTGCCGGGACTCGTCGCCGCGCTCGGCGCCGTCGACGGCGCGCCGCTCGTCGTCGGTGGCGCCGGCCTGCGCCTCGCCTTCGCGCTCGATTTCCCCGGCGCGATGCTGCTCGGCGTCGCCGCGCTGCTGTGGGCCGGCGCCGGGGCGTACGCCGCCAGCTACCTGCGCGGCGCGCCCGACGTCGGCCGTTTCGTGGTGTGCTGGCTGCTGGCGCTGACCGGCTGCCTCGGCGCGTTCTTCGTCGCCGACCTGGTCGGCTTCTACCTCATGCTGGCGCTGCTCACGCTCGGCGCGGCGGGGCTGGTGATCCAGGACGGGACGCCGCGCGCGTGGCGCTCCGGGATCGTCTATCTTACGCTCGCCCTGACCGGCGAGGCGGCGATGCTGCTGGGCTTCGTGCTGCTCGCGGTCAACGCGCCGGGCGACAGCCTGCTGATCCGCGAAGTCATGGCGGCGCTGCCGGATTCACCGTGGCGCGCGCCGACGCTGTGGCTGCTGGTGCTCGGCTTCGGCCTCAAGGCGGGCCTTTTCCCGCTGCACGTGTGGATGCCGCTCGCGCACGCGGCGGCGCCGATTCCCGCCTCGGCGGTGCTCTCCGGCGCGGTGGTCAAGGTCGGCATCATCGGCCTGATCCGCTTCCTGCCGCACGACCTGGCGCTGCCGGGCTGGGGCGAGCTGCTGGCGGCGTTGGGCCTGTTCACGGCGTTCTACGGCGTGGCCGTCGGCATTTTGCAGCGGCACCCGAAGGCGGTGCTGGCGTACTCCAGCGTGAGCCAGATGGGGCTGGTGGTGGCGGTGCTGGGCATGAGCCTCGCCGCGGGGCGCGGCTCGGCGCCGCTGGCAGCGGCCTTCTACGCCTCGCACCACGTGCTGGTGAAAGGCGCCCTGTTTCTCGCCGTGGGGGTGGCGGCGGCGAGCGGCACGCAGATCCTGCGCTGGGTGCTGGTGCCCGCCGCGGTGCTCGCTCTGGCGCTCGGCGGGCTGCCGTTGACCGGCGGCGCGGTCACCAAGTACGCGATCAAGGGCCCGCTCGGCGACGGGCTCGCCGGAACGCTGTCGCTCGCCTCGGCGGCCGGCACGACGCTGCTGATGCTGCATTTCCTCGTCTGCCTGAAAGCGCACGGCGCGCAGGACCCGGCGGCGAGGGCAGGCATCGGGCTCAAGGCGCCGTGGCTCCTGCTCGCCGTCGCGGCGCTGGCGGTGCCGTGGGCGCTCTACCTGGGCATCGCGGTGCCGCGCGGCCTGCTGCCGAGCGTGATGACGCCGGCGGCGGTCTGGGCCGCGCTGTGGCCGGTGCTGGTCGGCGTGGCGCTGGCCGCGGCGCTGTGGCGCTGGGGCGCCCGGCTACCGCGCGTTCCCGAGGGCGATATCGCGGCCGTCATCGAGCCGCTCACGCGCGCAGCCCCCGGCTGGGGCCGCGCGTTCGAGCGCGCCGACGCCGCCCTGCGCCGGTGGCCGGTGGCCGGCGTCGCGCTGCTGCTCGTTGTCCTCGGCACGGGCGCCCTGCTGTGGACCGGAACATGACAGCGGATTCGATGCGACGCCGGGACGGTGGACAGCCCGCGCGGGCTGCGGCACAGTGGGCGCGCCGTCGCACCGCCCGCGCTGCCACGCCCGCGGGCATCGACCTGCGGCGGAACAACAAGACCGTAGGCCGAAACCCATGACCCGTCCCGACTCGCCGCAGCCGCTCTCGCTCGTCGAAGCGATCGTCCCGGTCGCCAGCCTGATCGTGCTGGTGGCGCTGTCGTATTTCCTGTTCGGCGACGCCGG
>CAZGTK010000156.1:0-6141 GCA_964528415.1 uncultured Burkholderiales bacterium
GGTCGACGACGCTGCCGACGACGCGGGCGGCGAAGATGACGAACGTGTTGACGATGCCCTGGATCAGCGCCAGCGTCACCATGTCGCCGTTGGCGACGTGCGCGACCTCGTGGCCCAGCACGGCCTCGGCCTCGTCGCGGGTCATCTTGTTGAGCAGCCCGGTGGACACCGCCACCAGCGCGTTGTTCTTGCTCATGCCCGTGGCGAAGGCGTTGACGTCCGGCGCGTCGTAGATCGCGACCTCGGGCATGCCGATGCCGGCCATCTGGGACTGGCGTCGCACCGTCTCCACCAGCCAGCGCTCGACCTCGCTGGCAGGCTGCTCGATCACCATGGCGCCGGTCATGCGCTTGGCGGTCCACTTCGACATCGCCAGCGAGATGAACGCGCCGCCGAAGCCGAACACCGACGCGAACACCAGCAGCGCGTTGTAGTTGAGCCCGCCGCCCTGCGCCAGGATGGTGTCGATGCCGAGCAGTCGCAGCACGATGCCCAGCACGACGATCACCGCCAGGTTGGTGGCCAGGAACAGGAACACGCGTTTGATCATTCTTCTCTCCGTGATGTCAGCGCGGCGGCACGGCCACCGCAACCAATCCTCGCCTTAGATGGGGCTGCTCGGGCGCGAGTTCAATCCCCGTCGGGCGCCGGGGCTCGCGGCTCAAGCTCCTGAAACCACGCCAGAATATGGTCGGCAACCGCTTTCCAGCCCGGCTCCAGCATCATCGCGTGGGCCATCGCCGGGAACAGCACCGCGGGCGTGCCGTGGGCGCGCGCCGTCGCTTCGACGTCGCCGCGCGAGATCAGCGTGTCGTCCTCCGCGCCCAGAACCAGCACCGGCACGCGCGCCGGCGCGCCAGCCCAGGGCGGCATCCAGGTGAGCTCCGTGAGCGCCCGCTGCGACTCGCTCTGCACGCGCGCCGCGTGGCGGCGCACGACGTCCTCGGGAACGCCGGCGGAGAACAGCGCCCGGCGCGCCGTTTCGAACGAGCCGGCGCGGGGACTCAGGTGCTGCACGACGTTGAGTCCCAGGAGCAGCGCCGGGTCGCGCAGCGCCAGCCGCCACGCCGACGGCCCGAGGCCGTACGGCGGCACCGAGGCCATCAGCACCGCGGCCCTCGCCGGCAGCCGCCGCAGGCAGCGCTCCACGACCTTGCCGCCCATCGAATGCCCGACCAGCACCGGCGGCCCGGGCAGCCGCTCGGCGGCCGCACAGACGTCGTCGGCGAAGTCGTCGAGCCCCGCGTACGCGAGCTGGCCGCCGCCGGCGCTGCCGGCGTGCCCGCGCAGGCTCACGGCGTAGGCGGGGTGGCCGCGCGCGGCGAAGTGCGGCAGGAAATGGTCTTCCCAGCACCAGGCGCCGGCGAAGGCGCCGTGCACGAACAGGAACGGCGCGCCGCGGGGCGCCTGCGGAGCGCGCCCCAGCAGCTCCAGCGCCGGCGCGCCGCGGCGCTCGACGCGCATGGCAACGTCATGGATCACGGGAGCCGATCTCATCACGTCCGGCGCGCGGCGGCAAGCCCGCTGCCGCCGGGCGCGTCGTCAGCCAGATGCCGCCGAACACCAGCAGGATGCCGGCGGCGTGGAACGGCTGCGGCCGCTCGCCGAGAAAAACGACCGCGAGCAGCGTGCCGAACACCGGCATCAGGTGGATGAACAGGCCCGCGCGCGACGGGCCGACCTCGGCGACCGCGCGGTTCCAGCACAGGTAGGACGCCAGCGACGGAAACAGCGCGAAGTAGGCCAGGCTCGCGAACACCGCCCCGCTCGCCTCCACCGTCGCGCCGCCGGCGCGCTCGGCCAGGTAAAGCGGCAGCAGCGCCAGGCAGCCGACCGGCACGATGAAGGCGAGGAACGCGACCGGGTCGAGGCCCGGCGGGCGCCAGCGCAGCAGCACGGTGTAGGCGGACCAGCACAGCACGGCGCCCAGCACCCAGAGATCGCCCGGCGTCGCCGTCAGCGCACGCAGCCCGGTCCACTCCCCGCGCGCGACGATCGTCACCACGCCAGCGAACGAGATCGCCAGGCCGAGCGCCTGCAGGCGCGAGATGCGCTCCCCCAGCGCCGCCCACGACAGCGCCATGATCACCGCCGGCATCGCGGAGTTGAGCAGCACCGCGTTGGTGGCGGTGGTGGTCGTCAGCGCCGTGTAGACCAGCGTGTTGAACCCGGCGACGCCGAGCAGCGCCAGCGCCACCAGCGCCGGCAGGTTGGCGCGAACCAGCGGCCACTGCGCGCGAAGCCGCCGCCAGCCGAACGGCAGCAGCAGCGCGGCGGCCAGCGTCCAGCGCCAGAATGCCATCGCCAGCGGCGGGATCGATTCGTGCATCGCGCGCGCGAGCACGAAGTTGCCGGCCCAGAACAGGGTGGCGAGCGTGAGCAGCAGGTAGGGCGAGAGCCCGGCGCCGCGCTCAGTCACCGGCCGCCGCCTGCGCGCGCGCCTCCTGCACCGCGGCGGCCAGCGTCGCCGTCGGCACCGCGCCGGCCAGCGTGCGAGCGCCGACGATGAACGTGGGGGTGCCGGAGACCCCGAGCCGGGCGGCGAGCCGGTGATTGTCCCGCAGCCGCTCGGCGAACCGGGGATCGGCCGCGGCGGCGCGCACCGTCGCGGCGTCGACGCCGGCGCCGCGCGCGACCTCGTCCAGCACCGCGGGATCGGCGATGTTGCGCCGCTCGGCGAAGAATGCGCGAAACAGGGCTTCGTCGAGCGCGTCGAAGCGCTGCGGCTCGAGCGCGCGCACCGCCTCGGCCAGCAGCAGCGCGCGGCGCGAGTTGGTGGTAAAGGTGCGCTCCGCGATCGCGAGCCCCTCGGCCTCGGCCATGCGGCGCAGGTTGTCCATCATCAGGCGCCACTGCGCCGGCGGGTAGCCGAGCGCCTCGACCGGCTGGCCCTCGGGCGGGTTGTCGGGGTGGATCTCGATGAAGCGCCAGTCGACCGCGAGCGGCTCCGCCGCCGCGACGGCGCGCAGCCGCCGGTCCCCGACGTAGCAGAACGGGCAGATATAGTCGGTGAACACGGTCACCGGCACCGCGCTCACCGCGTCACCTCCCACAGCGTGCCGTCGGCGCCGTCGAGCGCGAGCGACAGCACCTCGGTGCCGAGCAGCACCATCGCGCCCTGGCGGCGGTTGTTGCCGGTGTCGGTGAACTCGAAGCGGTAGCGCCGCCGCACGACCAGGTGGCCGTGACGGTTGCGGCCGAAGCCGACCGGCGTCGCCGCCACGGTGTCGTCGAGCAGCAGCACGCCGGCGCGCTCGCACGCGTCGCGCCCGGCGCGCAGCGCGGCTTCCCGCGCGCGCATGGTGTCGAACCAGAACCAGCCGGCGGCGCCCAGGCCCGCGAGCAGCGTCAGCTCGATCGCCATCAGGACAGGCGCGAGACGCGCCGCGAAGGGTCCACGATGCGGGCGCGCACCTCGTCGGCGTCGGGCGCCTCGGGCTCGAGGCCGAGGTAGCGCTCGAGGTCCTCCAGCGCGCCGCGGTAGCACTCCATGTCGAGAAAGACCAGCCCGCGGTCGCGCAGCTCGCCGGTCATCTCCGGCTGCACCAGCAGCAGCCGCTCGATCGCCGAGAGCGCGCGCGGCAGGTCGCGCCGCTTGAGATAGATCGCCTTGAGGTTGCGCAGCATCCGGCCGAGGATGTCGCGCTTGTGCGCAGGCTCGAGCAGGTCGGTGACGTCCACGCGCTCGAGCACGGCGCTCCCGTAGAGTTGCGCCAGGCGCTCCTCGAGATCCTCCCGACCCACCGGCGCGCCGCGGGCGTAGGGGTCCAGCACCACCTTGCCGCCCGGCACCGGGCAGCCGACCAGAAAATGACCCGGGAACGAGATGCCCTCGAGCTCGAGCTCCGCGCCGCGGGCGACGTCCATGTAGACGACCGACAGCGTGATGGGAATGCCGGTGCGCCGCTCCAGCACGTCGTTGATGAAGCTATTGCGCGGGTCGTAGTAATCGGCGCTGTTGCCGGAAAAGCCGTGCCGCTCGAACAGCAGCTCGTTCAGCGCGGCGATGCGCTCCTCGAGGCCGGCGCCGGAAGGCGTCTCCCGCCGCAGCTCGTCGGCGAACGCCTCCAGCCGCCGCAGCCAGCCGTCGACGTCGAGGCCGGGATACTCGTCCAGCGCGATCACGAGCGCCGCCTCCGCCAGGCGCCAGTCGGCGTCCCCGCGCGAGAGCAGCTCCGCCAGCCTGCGGTAGCCGGGCGTGTTCACGTCACGAGCGCCGCGCCAGCGGCAGGTTGACGAGCAGGTTCTGCGGCTTCGCGCGCAGGGTCTGGTTCGCGTCCATCGCCAGCCCCAGGTAGACCGGCTTGCCGGCCACCTGCGCCAGCATCGCCGTGCGGTCGTCGAACGCGAGCTCGAACAGCGCGATCAGGCGTGCCTGCCGCTCCTCGTCGACGTCGCGGCCCTGGTAGAGGTCGTTCAGGATCGCGCTCGCCTCGGCGTCGAGGCCGACGTGCCACGCCCACTGTTCGTCGGCGATGCGCGCGAGCGGCTTGATGGTGACGCCGACGCCGTGGAAGTGGCCGACCCACTTCTCCAGCACCCGCGCCAGCGCGCGGCTGCCGGGCTGCCCCGGCGACAGCGGCAGCACCGTGTCGAAGCGCTCGTCGCGCTCCCAGTAGGCGCCGGCGGTCTCGTCGTTCAGCACGTCCAGCTCGATGGTGCGCATCGGCGTGCGGTTCTGCGCCAGCAGCTCGCCGAGGCTGCCGAAGCCGCCGCTGACGGCGTGCGTCTCCACCGTCTCCAGGTCCGCCGCCATCGCCACGCCGTCCTGGACGGTGATCTTCTGCGGCCGGAACAGCACCTCGGCGGCGCGCGCCTGCAGCGGATCCGCGGTGCCCTCCAGCAGCGCGCGCAGGATGACCTGCGTGAGCTGGGCGACGAACAGCGGCGGCACGCCGACGTTGGGCTCGGCGAAGACCGCCGCGTACGCCTGCTGCAGGGTGTCGTGGGCCAGCAGCCGGTCGCGGAAGCGCAGCACGACGCGGTAGTTCTCGCGCACGTCGGCGTCGGCGAGCGCGTCGAGCCAGGCCGGCGGCACCTGCCGCCGGGGCTCGTCGGCGAGCGCCTGGTGCAGCTTGCGCTCGGCCGCGCACGACTCCGGCACCAGCGCCAGCTCCGGCCGCTCCAGGTAGGCGCGCAGGAAATCGTCGGTGAGCGTCAGCCGGCCGGCGTCGTCGCGACGCAGCAGGTGGTAGCCGCAGTGTTGCCAGAAGTCGGGCATGGAAAGGAAAACAGCGCAATCGGCGGTCGGGAACGCCCGTCGGCCGGGGCGGGCGACGGCTCGTCCTGGGGGGCGAATTTTACCACGCCGTCGCGGGCCGCCCGGCGGGCGCGGCGCCGTCCTAGCGCCGCCGCGCCTTCGCTCCCATCGTCGGCGCCAGCAGCGCGAGCAGCTCCCTCAGCGACCGGGTGTTGAGGACGTCGGCCGCGCGCAGCCAGCCGCGCCGGGCCTGGCCGACGCCGAGGATCAGGTTGCCCAGATCGGTCCTCGAGTGCGCGTCGCTCGAGATCGCCACGGCCACGCCGGCGTCGCGCGCCATGCGGCAGTGGGCGTCGGTGAGGTCGAGCCGCTTCGGCTGCGCGTTCAGCTCCAGGAAGCAGCCGCGCTCGCGCGCCTTACGCACGATCTTCTCCATGTCGACGTCGAGCGCGGGGCGCTCGTCCAGCAGGCGGCCGCTCGGGTGCGCCAGGATCGAGAAGTGCGGCCGCTCCATGGCGCGCAGGATGCGCTCGGTCTGGCGCGCGCGCGGCAGGTCGAACCTGCTGTGCACCGCGCCGACCACGAGGTCGAGTCCGGCGAGCGCCGCATCCGGCAGGTCGAGGCGGCCGTCCTCGAGGATGTCGACCTCGATCCCCTTCAGCAGCCGGAAACCCTTGAAGGCGGCGTTGAGCCGGTCGATCTCGGCGCCCTGCCTCGCCAGCCGCCGCGCGTCGAACCCGCGTGCCATCGTCAGCCGCCGCGAGTGCTCGGTGATGGCAAGGTACCGATGGCCGAGCGCCTGCGCCGCCTGCGCCATCGCCGCCAGCGTGTCGTGGCCGTCGCTCGCGCGGGTGTGGGCGTGGAGGTCGCCGCGCAGGTCGCCGATCTCGACCAGCGCCGGCAGGCGGCCGGCGCGGGCCGCATCGATCTCGCCGCGGTCC
>CAZGTK010000157.1:0-6123 GCA_964528415.1 uncultured Burkholderiales bacterium
CAGCACCGCCTCCGGCAGCTGATAGTCGTTGAACGGATTGCCGCCCTCGTCGCGGATGCGCGCGAGGCGCGCGGCGTACACCGGGTCGTCCGGCGGCGCGAACGGCAGCTTGTCGATCACCACCACGGACAGCGCCGGGCCGCGCACGTCGACGCCCTCCCAGAACGACTGGCTGCCCAAGAGGACGGCGTTGCCCAGGCGGCGGAAGCGCTCCAGCATTTCGCTTTTCGCGCCCTCGCCCTGCGTCAGGATCGGGAAGTCGCCGCCGAGCGCCTCGTGCAGGAGCTCGCGCGCGCGGTTGAGCGCCCGCAGCGTCGTGAACAGCAGGAAGGTGCGGCCGCCGCTCGCGCGGATGACCGGCACAGCGGCGGCGACCACCGCCGCGGTGAAGTCGGGATCGCTCGGCTCCGGCAGAGCCTCGGGCACGTACAGCAGCGCGTTGTTCGGATAATCGAACGGGCTGTCCCAGGCCGCAGTGCCGGCGCCCTCGAGCCCGAGCTGGTGGCGGAAATGGCGGAAATCGCCGCTGACCGCCAGCGTCGCCGAGGTGAAGATCCACGCGCGCGGCGTCGCCGCCAGCTGCCGGCCGAACGTATCGGCAACGCTGAGCGGCGTCTGGTTCAGATGCAGCGACTGGGCGAGCACCTCCGCCCAGCGCACCACCGCCGGATCGCGGTCGCCGCGCCATCCCGCGACGAGCGCAGCGAGCGCGGCCGCGCGCTCGTGGCAGTTGGCGAGCTCCGCGGCGCGCTCGGCCTGCGTCTCCAGCGCGCCGGCCAGCGCCTGCAGCGCGGCGTCCAGCGCGTCCAGCGAGACGGCGAAGTCGGCCCTGGCCAGCGCCTGCTCGCGGGTCCAGCGCGCCGCGTGCACGCCGGCAGCGAGCCGCTGGTCGCGCACCGCCTTCTCCAGAGCGTCGCAGGCGGCCGGCAACGGCGCGAAATCGCGCGCGTGGGCAACGCCCGCGACGCGCGCGTCGCGCGCCAGCTCGAGGAGCTGCCCCGTGGTGACGCTGGCGCCGAAGAACAGGCTGGCGGTATCCGGCAACTGATGCGCCTCGTCGAAGATGACCGTATGGCAGGCGGGCAGCAGCTCGGCGACCCCGACGTCGCGCAGCATGAGATCGGCGAAGAAAAGATGGTGATTGACGACCACGACGTCGGCCGCCAGCGCCTCGCGCCGCGCCTGCATGACGAAGCACTCGTCGTAGAACTCGCAGTCGCCGCCGAGGCAGTTGTCGCGCGTCGATGTCACCAGCGGCCAGACCGGCGAGTTCTCGGCGATGTCGGCCGCGCCGCTGCGGTCGCCGTCGCGGCTGCGCGCCGCGAACGCGCGCACGCGCTGCAGATCCTCGGCCGCCTGGCGCGACGTGAAGCGGCCGTCCCTGAGCGCGCGCTCGAGATGGAAGCGGCAGACGTAATTGGAGCGGCCCTTGAGCAGCGCGATGCTGACCGGCACGCCGAGCACCTCGCGCACCGTGGGCAGGTCGCGCTGGAAGAGCTGGTCCTGCAGCGTCTTGGTGCCGGTGGAGACAATGACCTTGCCGCCGGAGAGCAGCGCCGGGACCAGGTAGGCGAAGGTCTTGCCGGTGCCGGTGCCGGCCTCCGCCACCAGCACCCCGCGGGCGGCGATCGCCTCGGCGATGGCCTGCGCCATCTCCCGCTGCTGCGCGCGGGGAACGAAGCCCGGCACGCGCGCCGCCAGCGGGCCGCCGGCGCCGAAAAGGCGATCGAGATCTTCCATGGCGCGAAAAAGTTGCGGCAGTGTAGCACGCGCCCTGGCGGAAGCCGCCCGGCCAGGGTCGGCGCCACCGCTCCGCGCGCGCGCATTTCGCCGGATTCGCCGCGAAGCTCTAAAATCAGGAAACCAAGCGACCGCCGGACGGATACCAATGAACGCCGCCAACGCCATCACGCTGCTGCGCCTGTGCCTGGTGCCGGTGCTGGCCTTCCTGCTGATCGAGGGCCGCCACGTCGCGGCTTTCTGGACCTTCGTGATCGCGAGCGTGAGCGACGGCATCGACGGTTTCATCGCGCGGCACTTCGACCAGCGCACGCACATCGGCGCCGTCATGGACCCCGTCGCCGACAAGCTGCTGATCCTGGCCAGCGTCCTCGGCCTGGCCTGGATCAAGCTGCTGCCGCTCTGGCTGGCGGCGCTGATGGTCGGGCGCGACTTCGTCATCGTCGTCGGCGCGGTCAGCTACCGCATCGCGATCGGCCCCTACCAGATGCAGCCCACCCTGCTCGGCAAGGCCTGCACGTTCGTCCAGTTCTCGCTGCTCGTCGTGCTGCTCGCGCAGGCGGCCGGCTACCTCGACGCCGCCGGCTACCTGCCGTGGGTGTTCGGCGTCGTCGCCTTCCTTACCGTGCTCTCGGGGGCCCATTACGTCTGGACCTGGGGCGCCAAGGCGTCGGCCCACCACGCCTCCTAGGCTGCCGGCGGCCGACCCCGCGCGGCGGGCGGCGACCATCCGGCGGAAGTTGATCTCGATCAAATCGCGGCGGCGGCCGGTGGGTCACCCTTACCCATGCCCCGGCAACGCACGAGCTGCTCATGACCTCGGCCCGCTCGACGGTATCGCGCGCGCCCGATCCGCTGGCCCTGCTCAAGGCCCTGCCGATGTTCCGCGCCGTCGGTGACGAGGCGATGCGGGCGCTGGCGGCCGGGACGCAGCCGGTGCAACTGACCGCCGGCGACCTCCTGTTCCGGCGCGGCGCGCCGTGCACCGGCTTCCACGTCGTCGTCGACGGCCTGATCAAGCTCACGCTCGAGGGCGCCGACGGCGCCGAGAAGGTCATCGACATCGTCGGGGCGGGCAAGAGCTTCGGCGAAGCGGTGATGTTCCTCGACAAGCCCTACTACGTCTGCGCCGAGGCCTGCGCCGACAGCCTCCTGCTGCACGTCGACAAGGACGTCGTGTTCGGCCTCGTCGACCGCGATCCGCTGTTCGCGCGCCGCATGCTGGCCGGCCTGTCCGCGCGGCTGCACGAGCTGGTGCGCGACGTCGAGTCCTATTCGCTGCGCTCGGGCACCCAGCGCGTGATCGCCTACCTGCTGGACGAGGCCCCTTCGCAGCCGCGCGCGCCCGGCGCGGTGGTGGTGCTGCCGGTGAAGAAGGGCATCATCGCGTCCCGCCTCAACCTCACCCAGGAGCACTTCTCGCGCATCCTCCACGACCTCGCCAACCGCGGACTGATCCGCATTCACGGCCGCGAGATCACGATCCCCGATCTCGGGGCGTTGCGCGAGGCCGGGGCCGCCTGAGGCGGTCCGTTTTTTTGATCCGCATCATGGTCTGCCGCGCCCGCCGGCGGCATCATGGCGCGATTTCCGGAGGGACCCGCCGATGACTTCAACGCTTGCACCGTGGCGCCTGCGCGGCCGCGAGCTGCTGCCCGTGGTCCAGGGCGGCATGGGTGTCGGCGTCTCCGCGCACCGACTGGCGGGCTCCGTGGCCGCGCTCGGGGCCATGGGCACCATCGCCAGCGTCGAGCTGCGTCATCACCACGCCGACCTGCTCGCCGCCACCGCCGGCGTCCGCGACCGCGCGGCGATCGACGCCGCCAACCTCGTCGCGCTCGACCGCGAGGTCCGCGCCGCGCGGGCGCTCGCCGGCGGCCGCGGCGCGATCGCGGTCAACGTGATGCGCGCGGTGTCCGCCTACGCCGCCTACGTGCGGCAGGCATGCGAGAGCGGCGCCGATGCGATCGTGATGGGCGCCGGGCTGCCGCTCGACCTGCCCGAGCTGACCCGGGACTTTCCCCGCGTGGCGCTGATCCCGATCCTCTCGGACGCGCGCGGCATCGCCATCGTGCTGAAGAAGTGGCTGCGCAAGAGCGTTCTCCCGGATGCGATCGTCATCGAGCATCCGCGCTACGCCGGCGGCCATCTCGGGGCGCCGAAGGCGGCCGAGATCGACGACGCGCGCTACGACTTCGCGCGCGTGCTGGACGAGGCCGCCGCGGTGATGCGCGAGATCGGCATCGAGCGCGAGCAGATTCCCCTCGTCGTCGCCGGCGGCGTGTCGAGCCACGCCCGGGTGCGGGAGCTGCTGGCGCTGGGCGCCGACGCCGTGCAGCTCGGCACCGCCTTCGCCGTGACCGTCGAGGGCGACGCGCACGATGAGTTCAAGCGCGTGCTGGCGCAGGCTCAGGCCGCGGAGATCGTCACGCTGACGAGCGTCGCCGGCCTGCCCGCCCGCGCGGTCCTGACCCCCTGGCTGAGGAACTACCTGCGGCGCGAGAAGGCGCTGCAGTCGCACGCGAAGGCCGACCCCCGCCGCTGCGTGCCCGGCGCCAACTGTCTCGCCGTCTGCGGCCTGCGCGACGGTCTCGCGCAGTTCGGCCAGTTCTGCATCGCCACGCGGCTCGCGTTCGCGCTCAAGGGCGACGTCGGCAAGGGGCTTTTCTTCCGCGGCTCGGAGCGGCTGCCGTTCGGCGCCGCGATCCGGCCGGTCGCGCAGCTGCTCGACTACCTGCTCACCGGGAAGGACCCGGCTCCCGCCTGACGCCGCGCCGTGCGGCCATCGCGTTGCCGAGCCGCTCGAGTGCGGGCGGGTCCAGCAGCCGCTGCGCCAGCGGCAGCAGCTCGGCCTCCTCGCGCGCGATGTGATCGGCGTACAGCGCGTCGAAGCGTTCCGCCAGGTCTTGCGGCAGCGCCGCGTCCCCTCCCGCTGCAAGGGTCGCGAGCCGCGGTTCGACCTCGGCCCACGCCGCCGCCATCGTCCGGTGGTCGGCCGCCAGATCGTCCACCAGCCGCTGCACCGTCGCCAGCTCGCCGGCCGGAGCAGCCGCGAGCAGCATCGGGAACAGGTCCTGTTCCTCGTCCTCGTGGTGCTTGACGCCCGCGTCGCGGAAATAGCGCAGCAGACCCTCGGCCGCGCGGGCGGCGTCCGCGTCGGCGCCGCGGGCGACGACGTGGTCCGCCAGCTTCACCAGCAGGATGCAGCGCCGCTCGATGCGGTCGTGGCATCCGGCGAGCAGCGCCAGCGGCTCGTCGAAGCCGGCGGCCGCGCTCTCCAATCCGAACACGCTCGAAGGCTCCATCGCCGTCTCTCCCGTCATTGTTTGGACGCGGCGCGCCGCCTCACCCCGGGCGGCCATCCGCGCGCGGCGCCAGATAGATCGGCAGGTAGGTCACCACCCATGGCAGCAGCGCAAGCACCCACGCGAACGCCGACAGCCACATGAGCATCGCGCGGGCCTCGGTCGGCAGGCCGGGCAGCTCGGCCGCGATGCGCATCGCCGCCGTCGCCAGCACCGCGAGAAAGGCGCCCCACGTCACCGCGTCGGCTTTCAGGGGTCGGCCGGAATGCCCGAGCGACACCCGGGACACCATGGCGACCAGCATCGCCGTGAAGTATCCCACGGTCAACGCGTGCATCGGCGCATGCCCCAGAACGGCGTGCCCGGCGAGCGCCGCGCCGTCCTGGACCGCGAACAGCACGAGCGCGACGCCCAGCATCGCGAAGCCCAGGTGCAGCACCGCCAGCAGCCGCTCGCCGCCGCTGACCCAGCCGCGCCAGCGCAGAGCGAGGTAGGCGAACGGAAGGAGCATGAGCAGGTCGGCGGCGCCGAGCCAGGCCGTCGCGCCGGCCATCTCCAGCGCCCCGCGCAGCGCGCAGCCCGCCGTGAACATCGGCACGGTCCAGCGCGGACGAATGACCGGGTAGTCCGGCAGCACGCGGCTCGAGAAGAACGGAATCATGCGGTGGCTGACGTTGAAGAACAGCGGCAACAGGAAGAACCACACGCCGCCGCGCAGGGCGGCCGCGACCCATCCCGGCTCCTGGAAGCCCGCGCCGACCGCGAAAACCGCCGCCAGCACCGCGCCGAGCGCGGTGACGGTCAGCATGATCACGGGATAGCGCTTCTCCGGACGCGCGGCGCGGACGCCGAGCCGAGCCAGCGCGAGCCAGCCCGCCGCCCATCCAGCGAGCTGCAGCGCGACGGCCCCGGCGGCCGCCCACGGCGCCAGGGCGACCGCCGGGTAGAACGCGATCACGCCCGCCGCCATCATCGAAATTGGTTTCATGCTCGGCGACCGTGACCTGCTCACCCAGCACCCGGACATGGTCGCGCGCGCGATCACCGACGGCATTTTGTGCTTCCTGGAGCCGGGACA
>CAZGTK010000158.1:0-6115 GCA_964528415.1 uncultured Burkholderiales bacterium
CCTTGACGTCGACGCCGTTCTCGGACTTCACCTCGGCGTCGCCGCGGATCGTGGCGCTGGCGTTCTGTGTCAGGTCGATCACGTTGGCCGCGCCGCCGATGCCGGCCTTGCCGCCGCTCGTGCCCAGGAACTTCTTCGACAGAATGCCGACGGCATTGACCGTGCTGACGTCGTTCCTGGCGCTCACCGTGACCGACTGGTTCGGCAGCGTGAGCGTGTCCTTGTCGAACACGGTGTTGACGCGCGCGCCGTCGTCGATCCAGGCGTTGGCGTTGTTCTCCAGCCCGAACACGCTGACCGCCACGGCGAGGCCCAGCCCGCTCTTGCCGCTCGCCGAGTTGATCGCGTAGGACGTTAGCAGCAGGTCGAGGATGCTGCCCTGCAGGTGGTTCAGGATCGCCGCCGGCGAGTTCCAGTCGATCTCCCACGGGTACGGCACCAGCGTCTGCGCGTCCACCTTCAGCGCGCCCTTGGCGTCGACCGTCGCGCCCGTCCCGATGAACGCGCTGGCGTTGTTGGTGAAGTCCGCGATGATCGCCGAGCCGCCGATGGCGGTGCCGGTGGAAGTGGCCTTGGAGCCGACGCTCGCGTTGGGCCGGTCGTTGATCTTCGACGTGACGTCGATCCTGTTCTCCGCCTTGACCACCGCGCCGGAGGCGATGGACGCGCTGGCGGAGTTCTCGGCGTCCGTCCACGTCACCGCGCCCGAGGCGTTGAACTTGCCTTCCTTGATCCCCGGGAACAGGAAGGTGGAAATGCGATCGGCGGTCGCCGGCTTGAGCTTGCCGGTGGCGTTGAGGATGCCGCTGGTGACGTTGCGCTGAATGCCGGCCTGGAAGTTCGTGATCTTGGCCGAGATCGTGTTGGGGTTGCCCAGCGTCGCCGCGTCCGCGCTCGTGCTGTTCTTGAGAATGTCGGTGGTGGCGTCCACCTTGATGTCGCCGGTGGTGGCGGTCACGGCGCCGCCCAGCGTCGCCGTGGTGGTGGTGGTGGATTCGTTCACCGCGACGGCGATGCCGACGCCGCTGCCGCCCGTGTTCTTCGCCAGGGCGTTGGCCGAGATATCGGCCTTGGCGCTGGCCGTCACGTCCACCGCGCCGGCCGTGGTGGTGGTGCCGGCGCCGGTTTCGGCGGTGGTCGTCGCCGAGTTCTTGGCGCGCACGAACACCGCGTCGATCGGCTTGTTGATGGAGTTCACGTCGGCGGTGACGTTGACTTCCGCATCCGTGGACGCCTTGACCGTCGCCTTGTTGGCCGCGCTGATCTCGGTGGTGCCGCCCACCAGCGTCCTCGCCTCCACCGTCGATTCGCCCCATGCCGCGGAGAAGAGCAGCGGGCTGGAGAACGTGGGCTTGGCCGCCGATACGCCTTCCGCGCCGATGGAGACCGCGTCGCCGGCCTGGATGAAGGTGTCGCCCGAGAGCGTCGTGGCGGCCCTGGCGGTGGAAAGCGAGACCAGCGGCACCTCGCTGAAATCGAACAGCTGGTCGTTGAGCAGCTGAACCTCGCCGCTCGCGGGGTCCGGCAGCCAGCTCTGGTCGGCGAGCCGCAGGGCGTTACCCAGGACGTTGAAGGTGAGCGACGTGTCCGCCTTGCTTTCCAGCGTCACGCTCGCGCCCGTGATGCGCGTCGTCAGCACCGGGCCGGCGCCGGGGTCGTAGTCGCCGACGATCAGGTCGGCGGTGGCCTGCTTCTCGAATCCCGCGCGGGCGCCGGCGCGCACCCGGATCGCGACGTTGCCGCTGCCGGCGATCTGCGTGCCGTGGATCTCGGCCTTGGCGCTGGCGGTGGTCTTGACCGCCAGGTACTCGCCGCCGGGCCCGTCCGAGAGGTTGTCCAGCTCGTTGTCGAGGAACTTCTGCGCGTCGTCGAGGCTGATGCCGGGTACGGTGTCGAGCAGCTGGGTGATGGCGGACGTCTCCGCCGTCACCGCGATCGTGACGTCGCCGCCGCGGATGATGGCGCCTTCGGCCTTGAAGCTCGCCTCCGCGGTGCGCGCGGCACCGATGGCGTTGACGTGCGTCGCTTCGATCGTGACCTCGCCAGCCGAAAACCCGCCGTCGGCGTTCGCCAGCAGCATCGCGCCGCCTTCCAGCGCGATGTGGGACGCCTTCAGCTTGAGATTGCCCGAGTCGCCCTCGGACGCCGCCGTCAGGTGGTCGGCGGCGGCGGGGTTGGCGACGTTGCGCGTCGAGATCATGACGCCGCTCGCCACCGTGATCGAATCGTTGGCCACCAGCTCGAAGTCGGCGCCGTCCGTGGTCTGGTCGAGGCTGACCACCTCGATGTCGTTCGGGTCGATCAGGATCCTGCCGGCCTTGCCGGCCGCCGCGCCGGCCCTGAGCCGGCCGCCCTCGATGCGCACCTTCTCCCGGGCGCTGAACTCGACGAAACCGCCGTCGCCCGAGATCTCGCCGCCGCTCGCCTGCAGCGACGCGTTGCCCGAGAGCGTGGCGTTGCGTTCGGCGAACACGACCACCTCGCCGGCGTCGGAGTTCGCGCCGCGTCCCGACGCCGAAACCACCGCGTCGCCGCCCATCGTGATGTCGCGGCCGGCGCGGATGGCCACCTTGCCGGCGTCGAGGTTGTCGCCGCCGTCGGCGCGGATCACGCCGGTCACGTCGACGTCGCTCGACGCGACGATGGCCACGTCCCCGTTCCTGACCGAGATCGCCGCCGCGTTCTCCAGGCCGGCGACGTTGACGATGTCGCCGAAGTCGACCCGGCTGCCCGCAAACACCGCTCCGGTGCGGATCGCCCCCGCGACCTGCACCGCTCCCGCCGCGATCTTCACGTCCTCGACCGCGTTGACCTTGCCCTGAACGGAGATCAGGCCCGTCGCGCCGACCGGCACCTCGCCCGCGAGCACCTGCTGGGTGCGCAGCGCATTCGGCACGCCCGGCGCGTCAAAGAAGCCGTCGACGAACTCCGGGGTCGGCGTGATCAGGGTCAGCGCACCGACGTTGATGACGCCGCTCGCGCCGACCACGATGCCGTGCGGGTTGAGCAGGAAGACGTTGCCGCCGATGCGCCCGTCCTTGATCGCGTTCAGCATGCCGTCGATGTGGCTGCGGCTGCCGCGCACCAGGTTCACGAGGTTCGCGGCGCTCGAGGGCACGTGCAGGTTGACCGTGTAGCCCTGGTAGACGTCGAACTTCTGGAACGAGTTGAACGCGTTGGGCCCGATCACCGTGCCGGTGGTGACATCGGTGACGGTGCCGGCGCTGGAAAGCGCGGTGGCGGTGCGGCCATCGGGCACGATCTGCTGCGCGAGGACGCCGGGGCCGTGGCCGACGAGAAACGCGCCGCTCACCGCGGCGGCGATTTCCCGCACCCGAAACGCGGGAATCGACGCGCAAGGCCGGACTCGTTGCGCGGGCTGTATTTGGGCGGGTTTGCTGGCGGCCATGTTTCGTCCCCTGCAATGGCGCCCCGATGCGTGCGCAAACGAGGCGGCCTCAATGACGATGACGGGGGATCGAACCAGCAGAACGGGGGCCGTCGGCGCGCAGCCGAAGCGGCCCAGCTCGGAATGACCCCCGCGGCTTCCCAGTGGAAGCCGACGAACCTGCTGACGGTGACGCCGGGAACGAGGAGCCCGGAACCACCCCGGTTGTTGCGACTGTTCCCGCCTCTGCGGGCGGTTCGCTGCTGCGACCTCGGGAGCGGATCGCGTGAGCGGACGCGTGTTGCGGCGCGGTCCGCTCGCTCGATCGCCGTGAACGGGAAGTTACCTGCGGAGTGGCCGTCGGCTCCACCGCAGACACGCGCATATTTTGTTAATTTTTGTTGTCGTCGAATCGCGCGACGGTGCGCCCGCGCGTGCGCGCCCTCCCGAACTATAGTCAGCACGAACGCGTGCGGCAAATCGGATTCTGCTGATATTCGCCGCGGCGTTGTCGCGTCGGCGCGGTACGGCGGCGGGACCCGCCGCGCCGCGACGCCCGGGACAGACGCCGCCGGCGCGTGGGCTATAATCCGAAGCTGTCATCGCCGCGGGCTCGCGGCGACGGTTCCGGAACAGATCGCCCCTTGACCGCTGCCCTCCGGGCGCTTCTCACGTTCGCCCTTCCCTGTCTGGTGCTGACGGCCGTTTACGCGGCCCGGCTGCGTTGGCCCGTGCTGCCGGCCAGCGTCCACCCGCTGCTGCCCTACGCGGTCTACGGCGCGCTCGCGGCGGCGGCCGTCGCCGGCGCCGCCTTCAACCGCGGGCGCGCGACGCTGGCGGCGGCCGTGCTCGCGCTGGGCTACGTCGGCCATCGCCTGCTGGTGGCGCCGGAGCCCGCGGCCGCGAGCGCGCTCGTTGCGTGGGCGGCGATCTGCTTCCTCGTGCCCCTGAATCTCGCCGCCCTGGGACTGCTGGCCGAGCGCGGCCTGTTCGGCCATTACGGGCTGCGTCGCCTGCTGGCCCTCGCGCTGCCGGCGGCGCTGGTCGTGTGGCTGTACCATGACGGCAGCCCACGTATCGCCGGCTGGCTGACCTACCCCCTCGTCGAGCATCCGCTGCTCGCGCGCGGCGCCGTTCCGCAACCGGCGCTGCTCATGATGGCACTCGCCTTCGTCACGACCCTGGTGCTGGCGGTGCGCTCGCGCGCGCCGATGCACGCCGCGCTGGCGGGCGCCATCGCCGCGTTCGCCATCGCCGCCTGGAACCTCGGCAAGCCCCACGCCCTGGCCGTGTGGACCGCCGCCGCGGCGGTGGTGCTCGCGATCGGCGTGCTCCACGATTCCTACCGCATGGCGTTCCGCGACGAGCTCACGGGGCTGCCCAACCGCCGTGCGCTCAACGAGCGGCTCATGAGCCTGGGCAGCCAGTACGCGATCGCGATGGTGGACGTCGACCACTTCAAGAAATTCAACGACACCTATGGCCACGACGTCGGCGACCAGGTGCTCAGGATGGTCGCGGCGCGCATGGCGGACGTCGGCGGCGGCGGCCGCCCGTTTCGCTACGGCGGCGAGGAGTTCACGGTGCTGTTCCCGGGGCGCAGCGTGCGCGACGCGCTGCCGTGGCTCGAGGAGCTGCGCGAGAACATCGAGGCCTACACGCTGGCGATTCGCGGCAAGGACCGACCGGCATCGTCGAAGGATGGCAAGGGCCGCCGCGGCGCAAGCCCCAGGGCGCGCGCGGTTTCCGTGACCGTCAGCATCGGCGTCGCCGAGCGCAGCGAGAAGTATCCCGCCGCTCCCGACGTGATCCGCGCCGCCGACCGCGCGCTCTACCGCGCCAAGAACCGCGGCCGCAACCAGGTGAGCCGTTGACCGCCGGGACGCGAAAGGCCCGATAATCCTGGGCGCGCGCCGCGGCGACACGAAAGCCCACGACCCCCGCCCCTCCGTGCCCATGCGCCACCGCTCGCTGGTCCTGCTCTACGCCGTGCTCGCCGTCGCCGCCGTGCTGCTGCCGCTGGCCGCGAGCCTGTACCTGTCGTGGCGCAACGCGGTCGAGAGCGAGCGCGAGGCGCTCGCCCGCTTCGCCGACGAGGCCATCGTCCGCACCGACCGCGTGATCGTCGAGGCGCGCGGCGTCCTCGCGCAGCTTTCGCGCTCGGCGGCGCCGCGCTGCTCGCCCGAGCACATCCGCGAGATGCGCGAGGCCGCGTTCGCGACGCGCTACGTCCGCGAGGTGCGGCACGTCGCGGACGGCGAGGTGCGCTGCACGGCCGGCGGGCCCCTGCAGCTGCCGATCGCCTGGGGCAGGCCCGATTTCGTCTCGGCCCGCGGCTACCGGATCTGGTTCTCCGTCGCGGGCGGCGGCGGCTCCAGCGCCCGCCTGCTGGCCGCGCAGTACGGCGACCATGGCCTGCTGATCGACCCCGTCCACCTCGTCGACGTCCTCACCGGCGACCCGGAGCAGCGGCTGGCGGTGATGGCGGCCGACGGCCTGCGGCCGCTGGCGCTGCTCAACGATCCCCCGCTGGAGGCGGTGCGCGCCGCGCTCGCCGAGCGCGGCCGCGATCCGCGCGGCCTGCTCATCGCCGTGGCGCGCTCGGCGGAGCTGCCCGTGGTCGCCGTCGCCGCGGAGTCGCGCGAGCGACTCGTCGACGCGTGGGAGCGCCAGGCCGCGGTGGTGCTGCCGCTCGGGCTCGTCGGCGGCGCCCTGCTGGCGTTCGGC
>CAZGTK010000159.1:0-6065 GCA_964528415.1 uncultured Burkholderiales bacterium
GGACCCCGGCCCCCGTATCGCGGTACGGGGCAGGCTCCGCCGGGGTGACGAATTACCCCAATGCCTAAAGCCTCCCCCATCGCCACCGCCCTCGATCCGCGCGCCAACGTGGTCGTGGAGGCGTGCGCCGGGTCGGGCAAGACCTGGCTGCTGGTGGCGCGCATGGTGCGGCTGCTGCTGGCCGGCGCGCAGCCTTCCGAGATCCTCGCCATCACCTTCACGCGCAAGGCCGCGCAGGAGATGGAGTCGCGCCTGCGCCATTGGCTGCGCACGCTGGCGCTGGAATCCGATGACGAAGCGCGCGAGTTCCTGCGCGACCGCCACGTGCCCGACGCCGAGATCGACGCGCTGCTCACGCCCGCGCGCCACCTGCTGGAGCGCTTCCTCACCGCCGAGCCGCCCATCACCATCAGCACGTTCCACAGCTGGTTCCTGGAGCTGCTGCAGCGCGCGCCGCTCGACGCCGGCGCGGTGGGCCGCGTCACGCTGCTGGAGCAGACCTCGCAGCTCATGAACGAGGCGTGGGACGAGTTCGTGCAGTCGCTGCGCCACGCCGACAACGCCGCGCTGGCCGCGAATTTCAACGCGCTGCTCGCCGGCTACGGCCTGCACAACACGCGATTGCTGCTGCAGGGCTTCGTGCGCGAGCGCGTGCGATGGTGGGCGTTCGTCGGCCATCGCAAGAAGCCGGTGGACTACGCCCTGGACGAGCTGCGCGCGGCGCTCGGGATCGGGGGCAGTGCGGGAGCGAGAGCTGGGGGAGCGGCCAGCAACGCGCGCGCCGACGGCACCACAAGCGGCAACGCGGACGCCGCCGCACCCGCAAGCCTCGCAGCCGCCGACCCCCTCGCCGCGCTCGCCGCCAGCGCCGCCTGCCGCGCCGCCGTCGCCGAGCTCACCGCTGCGTTGGCCCGAGGCACGGCGGCCAACAAGAAGTGGGCCGAAGCGCTCGACGCGGCGCTTGCCAACGCCGACCCCGCCGCCGCATTCGCCGCCGCTTGCGACGTGCTTCTGACCAAATCGGGCAGCCCCGCAGACAAACCCGCCAAAGCCGCCGACAAGCTCGGCGCCGCCGCCGCGCATCGCGCCGTGTGCGAGGCGCTCGACGCCGCCCGCATGCAGCTCGCGGAGCTCGCGGTCCTCGCTTTCCACGAAGCCGCGCTGCCGTGCGCCGCGGCGCTCATCGAGCGCTACCAGGATCTCAAGCGCCAGCGCGACGGCATGGACTTCGCCGACGTCGAGTGGCGCGCGTGGCAGCTCCTCACGCGCTCCGACCACGCCGAGTACATGCAATACAAGCTCGACGCGCGCTACCGCCACATCCTGGTGGACGAGTTCCAGGACACGAGCCCGATCCAGTGGCAGATCCTGCGCGCGTGGCTCGCCGCCTCCACGGAAGCCGGCCGCTCGCCCACCGTGTTCCTGGTGGGCGACCCCAAGCAGTCGATCTACCGCTTCCGCGGCGCCGAGGCGCGGCTTTTCCACCTCGGGCAGGACTACGTGCACGACGAGTTGGCCGGCCACCGCGTCTCCATTCCGGTGTCGCGCCGCTGCGCGCCGGCGGTCATCGAGCTGGTGAACCGCGTCTTCGGTCCCGAGGAGATCTTCGAGGGCTTCGAGGAACACGCCGCCCACGACAAGCAGCTCCCCGGCCGCATCGAGGTGCTCCCGCTCGCGCAGGCCGCCGAACCCGAGCCGGTCGCCGCGGCCTCCCTACTCCGCGACCCCCTCACAACCCCGCGCCCGGAAGACGGCGAGCCCGCGCGCGAGGTCGAGGCGCGCCAGCTCACCGCGAAGCTCAAGGAGATCGTCGACCACTGGATCGTGCGCGACGAGCGCACCAAGGCGCCGCGCCCGGCCCGCTACGGCGACGTCATGATCCTCGTGCGCCGCCGCACCCACCTGGCGGTGTACGAGCGGGCGCTGCGCGCGGCACGCATCCCGTACCTCACCTCGCGCCAGGGCGGCCTGCTGCAGACGCTGGAGGCGGCCGACCTGACCGCGCTGCTGCGCTTCCTCATCACGCCGTTCGCGGATCTGAACCTCGCCATCGCGCTGCGCTCGCCGATCTTCGCCGCCAGCGACGACGACCTCGCCGCGTTGGCTGCGCTGGGCGAGGGGAGCTGGCGCCACCGCCTCGCGCGGCTCGTGAACGAAGGCCGCGCCAGCCCCGCGCTCGAGCGCGCGCACCGGCTGCTCGACGGCTGGCTCGGGCTCGTCGACCACCTGCCGGTGCACGACCTGCTGGACCGCATCTACTTCCAGGGCGACGTGGTGGCGCGCTACCGTGCCGCCGTGCCCGAGGCCATGCGCGAGGGCGTCGCCGCCAACCTGCAGGCGTTCGTCGAGCTCGCGCTCGCGCTGGATGCCGGGCGCTACCCGAGCCTGCCGCGCTTCCTCGACGAGCTGCAGGCGCTGCGCCAGGCCGAGGCCGAGGAGGCGCCCGACGAGGGCGTGGTGGGCGAGGCCGGCAACTCGGTGCGCATCCTCACCGTGCACGGCGCCAAGGGATTGGAAGCGCCCATCGTCTGGCTGCTCGACACCCACGCCGCCGAGCGCGGCGCCGACAGCTACCGGGTGCTGGCCGACTGGCCCCCGGAAGCCGAGCGGCCCGCGCACTTCTCGCTGCTCACCGTCCAGGCCGAGCGCGGCCGCGCCCGCGACGCGCTGCTCGAGCGCGAAGCCGCCCTGCAAGCGCGCGAGGAGCTGAACGTGCTCTACGTCGCCATCACCCGCGCCCGCCAGGCGCTGATCGTCAGCGGCAGCGCCAACAGCAAAGCCGACCAAAGCTGGTACCGCCGCATCGCCACCGCCCTCGGCACCGCCGACACCGGCGCCACCCTCGGCGACGACCTCACCACCGCCGACCGCCATCCCGGCGAAGCGCCCATCGGCCGTCATCCCGGCGAACACCCCTCGGTTCGTCATCCCGGCGCAGGCCGGGATCCAGAGGTCTTGGGGTTAGCCCGTCACCCCGGCGAAGGCCTCCCCGATCGTCGCCCCGGCGCAGGCCGGAAAGATCGTCATCCCGGCGCAGGCCGGGATCCAGAGGTTCTGGGGTTAGATCGTCATCCCGGCGAAAGCCGGGATCCAGGGTTTTCACCCTCGGGTTCCCCCCAACCCACCCACGACCCCCGCCTCTCCCACCCCCTCCCCACCGGCAAGCGGGAAGCGGCCGTCTCCACCCCCGAAACCCGCCGCGGCGAGCGCCTGCACTTCCTCCTCCAGCACCTCGCCCCGCCCAACAACGTCACCGAACTCGCCTGGCTGCAGGACAAACTCGCCATCCCCGACGACGACTTCGCCGACCTTCTCGCCGACGCGAAAGCCATCCTCGCCGCCCCCGACCTCGCGCGCTTCTTCGACCCCGCCCGTTACCTCCGCGCCGCCAACGAAGTCCCCTTCGTCACCGCGGCAGGCGAGCTGCGCCGCATCGATCGGGTCGTCGAATTCGCGGACGAGGTATGGATACTCGACTACAAGACCGGGGATGCCGCGAGCGGCCAATCATCGGCTATATTTGCGCGGTACCGGCGGCAGCTGACCGAGTACGCCGCCGCCATGGCCGCCGTCCACGGCGGCAAGGCGGTCAGCGCCGGGGTGATTTTGCAGGGCGGAGCATTGTTCAAACTTTAAGGAGATAAACCATGGGACACACCCGAGACACCAAGAAGGAAACCAAGAAGCAGTCCACCAAGACACCGAAGGAAAAGAAGCTGGAGAAGAAGCTTAAGAAGCAGCAGAGGCAGGGGGGGTAGGGCGCTGGCACGGCGGCCTCGGCTTTGTTTGGCTTTGGTCCGTGGAAGTCGGCGGGAGGCTTCCAGTCTTGGAACCTTGTTTATGCCAGTAGGCGCATTCTTACGATGTTAGAAACGTTTATCACGTCGCATAAATCAAGTTAGCCATCCAAGATGAAAAAGGTACTCGATAAGTACAGGTTTGACGGGGTCTGGCATTTCACAGACCGGTCCAATCTCGACTTGATCGTGGAACAGCAGGGGCTGCTTTCTCTTGCTGAGCTTGAGCGGAAAGGAATCGCGATTCCTACCCCAGGCGGGAATGAATGGAGTCAGGATGCGGACAAAATGAAGGGAGTCCACGAGTACGTACATTTGGCGTTCGTTGACGACCACCCGATGCTTTTTAGGGCGAAGCAAGACGGGCGAATTCCAGACCCGATCTGGCTAAAAATCGATTCGTCCATAATCCTTGAGAAAGAAGTCCGCTTCTGTTCCGAGGTTTCTAATAAATCAGGCGCCGCCATCCTCGACCACAAGGAAGCGGCCGAGAAAATCGATTTCGAAGTCCTTTTTACATATATGAATTGGAGAGATCCGGAAATTCAAGCTAGACGGCAAGCTGCCATTAAGTCAGAAATTCTGGTTCCGGGTTTTGTACCAATCGAGAAAATCCTTGGCTACAAGAATGGCTAAGCGCCCTGTATTTGTGCCGCTCGGTAAGCCCGAGCATCTTGTGGATGAGCTCCAAGTCGAGTTCGACTGGAGCCCCGGCTTTGCGCCTGTTCAAAAGAAAAAAAATGTTGCCGCGTTGCACGCAGCCGCCAAAAAAAAGGGGCTGTTCCCTCTACTAGAAGTTTCAACAAAGTCGGATGAGGAATTGGGGCGACGGTTAAGTGCGTTTAGCCTAAAGATAGAAACGGAGATTGGCGACATAAGTATCGAGTCTGCGTACCAAGGCAGCAAAGTTTTCGAGCATGGCGGACCCTATCGGGACATTTACGGAAGAACCAGCCGTGAAGCAAAGAAAGACACTCGCGTCAGAGAATCGGGAAGCCTAGTTCAGTTCAATTACTTCGGGCAGGAGTGGCCATTAGTGCCGAAAACAGCTTTTTACGACTGGCTTTACCTTACTGCGCTCCGGCCACATCAGGGATTTCTTCAGAGGCTATTTGTATACCAAGGATTTACGGACATCGAGTTCAATCCGGGGAAGTCAATCAACTGCCAAGCTAGGACGTGTGCGTTGCTAGTTTCATTGTTAAAGCTCAACGCATTGGATGAGGCTCTGCGATCACAGCGAGACTTCATCGATATGATTTCCTCGGATTCTTTCAAGAAAGACCACTCCTCTGAACTCCGGCAGGGGCAGCTGCACCTTTAGATGGCTAACAAGGGCTGCGAAATGGCGTCCCTTCATCGCCGCTTCGCGCCGCCTTCGCTCGCCATTCAAGCGCGGGGTTACGTCTCAGGGAGGCAATGGTGTCGGCAAGTAGAATTCGCAAGCCAACCCGTCCTGTACACTTTGCGGTAACGCGACCTCGGCTGTCGTTCCGGGATGCGTTCCTTCGTATCTCGGTTAATCCCAACCGAACCTATCGAACCACAGGAAACCAGAGAAGGTTCAGAGCTACGGCGCAGTTGGCTGTTCGTGGTCGACACCGCGGAGGTAAGGTCATTATCTTTCGAACCGTACAGGGCGCAGAGCGCGCTCGCGTCTACGCGTGTTGCTGGAATCACCGGACAAACTGCAACCGGACCTACGTCGATTGCTACGTCCTCGCTCTTTAGACTAGGAATCGTGTGATGGCCAAGGTCTACACAACAGTCACTCACCCCAAGGGGTACCACGGGCTGGCTTGGTTTGAGATCAAAGGAGACATGATCTACACAGCGGTGAGTCACCCAGAGGGATATCACGGTTTACCGTGGTTTGAGATTAAGAACGGAAAGATATACACAACAGTCAGCCATCCTCAGGGGTATCAGGGACTGCCTTGGTTCGAGATTCGAGGCAATAAAATCTACCCGACCGTTAGCCACCCCGATGGCTATCAGGGGTTGCCCTGGTTTGAGATCAAGGAGGCATGAGCCCTAACCCGCGGGTCGAGAAAGGGCGCCAACAGCGTAGCCGCTGTTCGGCTCCCGTAGCGCTGCGCGCGCTGGCGCGCCCTCAGGCGCACGAATCCTAGCTCAGACCCGCCAGATTCCGGACACCGCCCTTGGCGAAACGCAAGAACAACGCGAAGACATCGGAGGCCTCCGCCGCTACGGTCGGCTACGAAGCCCAGCTCTGGCAGATGGCCGACGCCCTGCGCGGCAGCATGG
>CAZGTK010000160.1:0-6063 GCA_964528415.1 uncultured Burkholderiales bacterium
ACGCGCGCGCCACGCGGATTCAGGTGCTCCATGAAGCGCTTGATGGTGCCGCCCTTGCCGGCCGCGTCGCGGCCCTCGAACAGGATCACGACCTTCTGCCGCGTGTCCTTGACCCACGCCTGCAGCTTGAGCAGCTCCACCTGCAGGCGGTACTTCTGCTTCTCGTAGGTCTTGCGCAGCATGAGGTTCTTGTACGGGTAGCCGCCCTCGCGCCAGTCCTTCGCCAGCTCGTCGTCGGGATTCTCGGGCAGCTTGGAGGGCACGCGGTGGCGCATCAGCGCGGCGCGCAGCACGGCGGCGTCGTCGGGCGACGCGCCGGCCATGATCGCTTCCAGCGTGCTGTCGATCGCCGCCGGATCGCCGCCCGGCAGCCGCGAGAGGATGTCCTGCACCGCGACGATCTTGGAATCCTCGGCCGCCGCCACCCGCTCGCTGACGGCGTGCGCCTCGACGCGGCCGGGCGTGGCGATCGGGCCGATGTCGCCGGCGCTGACCCGGCGGGCGTGGTCGTTGTTGCGCTTCGCCGCGGGCCTTTTCGCGGCGGCGCGGCCACGGGCGCTTTTCTGCGCGGCGCTGTCGGCGGAACGGGTTGAGCTGCGGCTGCGGCGATTCGTCGCCGTCGCGGTCTTGCTGGCCATGGGAGTTCCTCGATGATTGATGCGAAGCTTTTGCGGCCGCACGTCGGCGGCGGCGTCGACGGCCTGCGCGGCCCTGTCTCCCGCGCCGAGAATCGATCTCATTCCGTCGCGCGTGGGTCAAAAGAAAATTATCGCGCCGCAGGCCGGCCGGCTGCAAACGCCATGACGTCCGGCCGGCCGCTGCCCGCGCGATGCTAGACTCCCCGACTCCGAGGTGATCCGCCGTTGTCCGATCCGCACTCCTCGCCCAACCACGCCGTCGCCGAGCGCCTGCGCGAGATGGCCGACCTGCTCGCGGCGCAGGGCGCCAACCCGTTTCGCGTCGGGGCCTACCGCAGGGCCGCCGACGAGATCGCGCAGCTGCCGCGCGACCTGCGCGAGGTGTTCGAGCAGGAGAGCAGCGACGGCCTCGAAGCCATACCCGGCGTCGGCAAGGGCATCGCCGCGGCGATCGCCGAGCTGCTCGTCACCGGGCGCTGGAGCCAGCTCGAGCGGCTGCGCGGGGCGGTCGATCCCGAGCAGCTGTTTCAGACGATTCCCGGCATCGGCGCGGACCTCGCCCGCCGCATCCACGACGCGCTCGACGTCGACACGCTGGAAGCGCTCGAGATCGCCGCCCACGACGGTCGGCTCGAAACCGTGCCCGGCATCGGCCCGCGCCGCGCGGCGATGCTGCGCGCCTCGCTCGCGGCCATGCTCGAGCGCGTGCGGCGGCGGCCGGTGGCGGCGCGCGAGCGTCACGCCGAGCCGCCCGTCGCGCTGCTGCTCGCGATCGACCGCGAGTACCGCGCGAAGGCCGAAGCCGGCGCGCTGCCGGCCATCGCGCCCAAGCGCTTCAACCCCGAGGGCGCCGCCTGGCTGCCGATCCTGCACGCCGAGCACGAGGGCTGGCACTTCACCGCGCTCTACTCCAACACGGCCCGCGCCCACGAGCTCGGCAAGGTCCGCGACTGGGTGGTGATCTACTTCCACGACGGCGGCGAGCACGCCGAAGGCCAGCGCACGGTGGTCACCGAGACCCACGGCGCCCTGGCCGGCGCGCGCGTGGTGCGGGGGCGCGAGCGGGAGTGCCGGGAACTGGCGGCGGCGGCGCCTGACCAACCCGACGGGACCGTCACACCGGGACGGTCCGGTTAGAATTCGTCGCACGCCACTTTTTTCACGGACCCGAACAGCATGCGATCCATCCGCCTCGTCGCCGCCGCGCTGCTGCTGGCGTTCACCGCCGCCGCCGGCGCGCAGACCGCCCCCGGCAAGATGACCGGCGGCGTCAAATACTCGCTGCCCGCCTGGTTCAAGGTCGGCTTCCTCGACTTCAAGCACGACGTCGACGAAGCGCGCGCCAAGGGCAAGCACGTCATGGCGTTCATGCACCTCGACGAGTGCCCCTACTGCGAGCGCATGCTGGCCGAGAACTTCGTCAAGGGCGACAACCAGGCGTTCATGCAGAAGCACTTCGACGTGATCGGCATCAACATCCGCGGCGACCTCGACGTGGCGTGGATCGACGGCAAGAGCTACAACGAGCGCACGCTCGCGCAGCAGCTGAAGGTGATCGCGACGCCGACCGTCGTCTTTCTCGACCTCGACGGCAACAAGGTGCTGCAGTTGAACGGCTACCGCGAGCCGCAGGCGTTCCGCTACGCGCTGGAGTACGTGCAGGGGAAGCACTACGCGAAGCAGCCGTTCGCCGAGTACGTCGCCGCCCGCGCCAGGCCGGCGGTCTACGCGCTGCGCGACCACCCGCAGTTCGCCAAGGTCACCGACTTCAAGGGCTACCAGAAGCCGCTGGCGATCCTGTTCGAGGACCCCGCCTGCGCCGACTGCGCGCGCTTCCACGACAAGACGCTCGCCCACCCCGACGTGCAGGCGGAGATGAAGAAGTTCCTGTTCGTGCGGCTCGACACCAGCTCCAGCCAGCCCGTCGTCGACGTGAGCGGCAGGACCACCACCGCCGGCGAGTGGGCGAAGTCGCTGGGCCTCACCTACCGCCCGTCGATGGTGCTCTACGACGGCGGCAAGCCCGTGTTCCTGATGGACACGCGCCTGTACCACTTCCACTTCAAGGAAGCGCTGCGCTACGTGAGCGGCGGCTGGTACAAGCAGTACCCGGTCAAGTCGCAGTACAGCGCGGCCCGCCGCGAGGAGCTGCTGCGCCAGGGCGTGACGATCGATTACTCGGAGTAGCGGCGCGCGTAACGTGCCGATTTACGCTGGTGCGCCATCGAGACGTCGTGCGAGCGCAAAGCGATTGCGGTATGTTAACCCCCGGCGAGAGCCGAATTGCCATTGACCGGCCCGGGGGGAGATCCGACATGGCGAGCGACGACAACACCGAACTGGAGCGCGAGCTGCACGGGATCGAAGGCGCGCTCGAGCTGCTCGACACGCTGCGCGAGGAATTCGCCGAGTGGCTCGAGGAAGCGCCGGACGAATCGCAGCGCGAGGCGCTCGAGAACGTGCTGGGGCACATCGAGGCGCTGCAGCTTGAGTACCGCACGCGGGAAGAGGACGCCCGCAAGGACCTGGAAGCGGGCTGACGCCTTCGCGGCGCGCGACGCGCGCCGTGGCGGCCGTGCGCTGCGCGGGCCATTGCGCGGCTCGTCGGCCGGCAGCACGCCCGGCGCGCGTCAGTCCCACGGCGTGAGCAGCAGGAACGAGCCGATGGCCACGCCGACGATCAGCATGAAGGGCAGCGCGGCCCAGAAGACGCGGCGGAACTGCGGGCCCGCGGGCGGTGCGGGCCAGTCCTCGCGCATGAAACCGAATATGACGCCGCGGCCCGCCTGCCACTCCAGGCTCCACATCAGCGCGGCGGCCCAGTAGAGTACCGACGAGGCGAACAGGTTGGCGAGCCACGTCCCCGGGTAGAAGCCGTCGCGCAGCAGGAGGTACAGGTCGTACGACCAGCTCGCCGAGAACAGCCACGCGCACAGCGCGACGTAGCCCTCCTTCCACGAGCCGCGCCCGCGCAGCAGCCGGTAGAAGACGCCCGCCACCCACGGCGCGGTCAGGAACGTGAGCACCGCCATGAACGCCGCGTCGACGTAGTCCCACGTCGGATCGCCAGTGTACGGCGCGATGACGATCAGCCCCGCCGCCGCGATCGCGAACGTCCACGGCTTCCACGGCACCGCGATGAAGCGGAAGTAGCCGCGGCAGCTCGCCGCGAACGCGCGCCGGTTCGCCAGATAGATCGCCAGCGCCGTGACGCAGGCCGCGACCCAGGCGGCGAGGTAGAGGGTGAAGAAGGGGGTCATGCGCGGCGCCCCTGAGGCGTCAGCGCCGGCGTGCGACCAGCTTGCGGGCTCCGGACGGGCGGCGTGTCTTCTTCGGAGAGAGAGCGTCCGCCAACTCAGCCTCGGCCTCGTCAAACTCGCGGATTCGCCTTTTGGAGTAAAGCTCGGTAGCAGGAGTCACTGCAGGTCGGAGCAGCAAGCCTTCCGGAGTCTGTTCGGCAATCAACTGATCTCCGCCCTTCAGGGCCAGGGCCTTGCGCAACATTGCGGGAAGCACGATCCCTCCCCGCGCCGTGATTTTGAGTATCGCCCTCACAGCCTGCTTGCGGCGTTACGCTGCCAGCCGCTCGACCTTCTTAAGATCAGCCGCAATCGCCTTGCGCGCCTCTTCGAGGTCGTGGTCGGCTTGCAGGCCGAGCCAGAAGCCTTCCGAGGTGCCGAACGCCTTGGCGAGCCGCAAGGCCGTATCCGCCGTCACCGCCCGCTTGCCCAAGACAATTTCGTTCACTCGCCGGGGCGGCACGCCGATCGCTCGCGCCAGCGCGTTCTGGCTGATGTTCAGTGGTACGAGAAACTCTTCCTGCAGAACTTCTCCGGGATGTACGTTCTTCAGTTTGGCCATGAGCCTCGGTATCCGTCAGTGGTAGTCAACGATCTCCACTTCAAGCGCGTCTGAATCGCGCCACTGAAAGCAGATCCGCCGTTGGTCGTTGATTCGGATGCTGTACTGACCTTTTCGTTCGCCCTTCAGTACCTCGAGACGATTGGCGGGCGGAACGCGCAGGTCCGAAAGCGTCCTGGCACTGTTCAGCATCCTGAGCTTGCGCCGCGCAACCTGCTGGATGTCTCTCGGCAGCCTTCGGGAAACCTCGCCGCGCCAGACGGCCTCAGTCTCCTTGTCGCCAAAGCTACGAATCATGGTTGACTATAACGCGGCGCGTTATAGGAGGTCAATCTCGGGACAGCTACCGTCGTTTAGGCGGATCACACCCGGACTTCGGCCGCCCGCTCCTGCGCCGAACGCTTATCGGTCTCGTCGCTCATCGATGCTTCCTACCCCCTCCCCGTCCGCACCGCGATCAGCAGCACCCGCATCAGGCCCGGAATGCCGGACATCCAGTCGAGCGTCTCCTCGACGTCGCGCCGCTCCTTGGCCAGCCACGCCAGCGCTTGGCTCACGTGGAAGGCGCTGCCCGCGCCGGCCGGGATGCCGGGCACCGGCTCGGTCGGCTTCAGCTCGCGCTTGGAGGGCGCGGCCTCGTCCACCGACCGCGCGAATTCCGCGTCGTAGCCGCGCTGGCAGATGTGCCACGCGCGCGCCGCCGCCTTCGGGCCCCAGGCGCGGCGCACCGGGCCGTCGACCCACGCCGCCAGCGCCTCGAGCGGCACCGGTGTGAGCAGCCACTCGCGCAGCGCCGCCTGCTCCTCCTGCGCCAGCGCGATGCCGCGCGCCAGCACCCCGCCCAGCTCCTCGGCGAGCGGCGACTGCCGGTGCGCGTAGTGGCACTTGAGCTGCGTCGTGCCCACCGCGATGCCGGCGCCGGAAGCGAACCGGTGCCACGTCAGCAGGAAGCGCAGCCCGCCGCGGCGCTCCATCGTGTTCACGCACAGAAGCCGCAGCGCCAGCGGATGGCCGTCGCCGGGATCGAAGCCGTAGCGATCCGGCAGCGTGAGCGAGAGCGTCATGCGCGCGCCGTACTCGGCAAGCCGCAGCTCGCCCTCGGCCTCGTAGTCGCGAATGCCGTTGGCCGCCAGCGCCGCACGCACCACCGCCGCGACGTCCGCGTGCTGCACCAGGCGCTGCTCGCGCGCGACCGCGCCGGCCGGCACGCGCGCCGCGCCGTCGGGCATCGGCTCGCGCACGATCACGTCGAGGCGCTGGCTCCCGGCCGCGCGGCGCACGTTGCGGAAGCGCCCCGGACCGGCGTCGCCCCGCGACGGAGGTGTGGCGCCGGCCGAAAGCCGCGGACCACCTGCGGGAATTCGCGGTCCACCATCCGCCTCCAGCGGCAGCGCGCGCTGGCGGAAGCCGGACAGCCCGTCGGCCAGCTCCGCGAGCGAGCCGGTGCGCAGCTGCACCGCCGCGCCGCGCCAACGGGGCAGCGGCCGCGGCTTCGCCGGCGGAACGATGATCGGGGGTTGGGTCAGCGGGACGAGTTCCATGGGCACCTCCTTCAATAAGGTGT
>CAZGTK010000161.1:0-6051 GCA_964528415.1 uncultured Burkholderiales bacterium
CCCGCGGCGAGCAGCCGCGCCTTACGCCGCTGACGGGCGGCGTGTCCTCGGAAAACTACCGCGCCGACACCGCGCGCGGCCCGGTCTGCGTCAAGCGCGCGCTGCCCAAGCTCAAGGTCACGCAGGAATGGCTCGCCCCGGTGGAGCGAAACCGGTTCGAGTACGCGTGGTTCGAGACCGCCGCGCGCGTCGCGCCGGCGGCGGTGCCGACGCTGCTGGGCATGGACGAGGAATCCGGCAGCTTCGCCATGGCCTATCTCGATCCGGCGCGCTATCCGGTCTGGAAGGCGCAGCTGCGCGACGGCGTGATCGACGAGAACACGGCGGCGGAAGTGGGCCGGCGCATCGCCGCGATCCACGCCGCGACCGCGGGCGACGCGGCCGTCGCCCGCCGCTTCGCCACCGACGCCATCTTCTTCCCGATCCGGCTCGAGCCCTACCTCGTGGCGACGTCGCGCGTGCACGAGGACATCGCGTGCGCGCTGACCGACCTGGCGGAAGCCACCGCCTCCACCCACCGCGCGCTGGTGCACGGCGACGTGAGCCCGAAGAACATCCTCGTCGGCCCCGAGGGCCCGGTGTTCCTCGACGCCGAGTGCGCGTGGTACGGCGATCCGGCGTTCGACCTCGCGTTCTGCCTCAACCACCTGCTGCTCAAGTGCCTGTGGCGGCCGCAATGGCGCGTCCGCTACCTGGCGTGCTTCGACGCCCTGGCCGACGCGTATCTCGCGGGCGCCGCCTGGGAGCCCCGGGCCGGGCTCGAGTCCCGCGCGGCGCAGCTGCTGCCGGGACTGTTCCTGGCGCGCGTGGACGGCAAGTCGCCGGTGGAGTACGTCACGGACGAAGCGGACAAGGACCGCGTGCGCCGCGTCGCGCGCTCGTTCTTCGTCCAGCCGACGGCGCGGCTTAAAGACGTGCGCGCGGCTTGGCGCGCGGAGCTGGAACGGTGACCAGGCCGAACCTGTTCACCACAGAGACAGCGAGGCACCGAGAAAGGCGGAAGGCGTCTTAGCCGCAAAGGTCGCGAAGGACGCGAAGACTGCTTTATCGTTGCGTCCTTTGCGTCCCTGGCGGTTCGATGAGTTTTATCCGTGCCTCCGTGGTGAACCTTTCCAACGCTGGACGAGGACGATGACCGACACCACCATCACCCGCATCGGCGCGCGGCGCGTCTGGGACTCGCGCGGCCGGCCCACCGTCGAGGCCGAAGTGCACCTCGCCTGCGGCGCCGGCGGGCGCGCCATCGCGCCGGCGGGCGCGTCGCGCGGCAGCCGCGAGGCGGTGGATCTGCGCGACGGCGGCGCGCGCTTCGGCGGCCTCGACGTCACGCGCGCGATCGGCGCCATCGAGGGTCAGATCGCCAAGGCCCTCGCCGGCCGCGACGCGACGCAGCAGGCGGACGTCGACGCCGTCCTGGCGAAGCTCGACGGCACGCCGACCTTCGAGCGCGTGGGCGGCAACGCCGCCACGGCGGAGTCCAAGGCGGTGCTGCACGCCGCCGCGGCCGCGAACTACGAGCCGCTCTGGAACTACCTCGCCGGCGGCGGACCGGTGCGCCTGCCGCTGCCGGAGATCCAGATCTTCGGCGGCGGCGCCCACGCCGGGCGCCGCGTCGACATCCAGGACTTCATGGTCATCGCCACGGGCGCGGCGAGCTTCGCCGAGGCGCTGGAGATGACCGCCGAGGTCTACCGCGCGGCCGGGGAGCTGATGGCGCAGGCCGGCAAGCTGCAGGGCGTCGCCGACGAGGGCGGCTACTGGCCGGCGTTCGACAGCAACGAGCAGGCGCTCGAGACGCTGGTGCGCGCGATCGAGCGCGCCGGCTGCACGCCGGGCGACGACGTGGCGATCTCGCTCGACGTCGCTGCGTCCCAGTTCGGCTCGAAGGGCCACTACAAGCTCGCGCTGGACCGCTGGGAGCGCGACCGCGACGGCATGATCGAGCTGCTGCTGGGATGGCTCGACCGCTACCCCATCGTCTCCGTCGAGGATCCGCTCGCGGAGGACGACAGCCTCGGCATGATGGCCTTCACGCGCGCCGCCGGCGAGCGCGTGCAGGTGATCGGCGACGATTTCCTCGTCACCAGCGCGACGCTGGTGCAGAACGCGGCCGAGGCCGGCACCTGCAACGCCGTGCTGATCAAGCCCAACCAGGCCGGCACGGTCAGCGCGGCGAAGGCGGCGCTCGACGCGGCGAAGAAGGCCGGCTTCGGCACCATCGTCTCCGCCCGCTCCGGCGAGTCCGAGGACGTCACCATCGTGCATCTCGCGGTCGGCTGGAACGCCGGCCAGCTCAAGGTGGGCTCGTTCTCGCGCTCCGAGCGCATGGCGAAGTGGAACGAGGGCCTGCGCATCGAGGAGGCGCTGGGCACCTCGGCCCGGTTCGCCGGCCGCGCGGCGCTGGGGCGCTGACGCCGGCGCCGCCGTCTCGCGCACGCCGGCAGCGGTGCTATGATCCCCCGCCTGCCCGACCGCCGTCGTTGACCGCGCCGCCGGGCCCCCTTCGGAGACCCGTGCCGTGAAAGCCGCTCTCGCCCTGGGGCTGGCCGCCGCCGCCCTGATCGCCGTACCGTCCGTGCTCGCCCAGGCTCCCGCGACCACGGCCCAGCCATCCGCGCCGCCCAAGCCGCGCCAACTGGTCATCGACATCAAGCCCTGGACCGGCGACTTCGACCGCATGCTGGAGCGGCGCGTGATCCGGGTGCTGGTGCCCTACAGCCGCACGCTCTACTACAACGACAAGGGCCGCGAGCGCGGGCTCACCGCCGAGCTGGTGCGCGACTTCGAGAACTACATCAACAAGAAGTACGCCAAGCAGCTGGGCAAACGGCCCGTTACCGTCTACCTCGTCCCGGTTACGCGCGATGATCTGATCCCCGATGTCGTCAAGGGACTCGGCGATATTGCCGCGGGCAACCTGACCGAGACCCCGGAGCGGCTGAAGACGGTGGACTTCGTCGCGCCCCGCGAGGGCCGCAAGCCGATCAGCGAGCTGGTGCTGACCGGCCCGGCGTCGCCGGGCGTCGGCAGCGTGGACGATCTCGCCGGCAAGCATTTCCACGTGCGCAAGGCCTCCAGCTATCACGCCAGCCTGACCGCGCTCAGCGACCGCCTCAGGAAGGAAGGCAAGGCGCCGCTCAAGATCACCCTCGTCCCCGACGCGCTGGAGGACGAGGACCTGATGGAGATGCTCAACGCCGGCCTCGTCGAGCTGATCGTGGTCGACGACTGGAAGGCGCGCATGTGGGCCCAGGTGCTGCCCAAGATCAAGGTCACCGACATCGCCATCGCCGAGGGCGGCTACACCGGCTGGGCGATCCGCAAGGAAAGCCCGAAGCTCGCCGCGGAGCTCAACGACTTCTACGTCAACTGGGTGAAGAAGCAGAACCTGGTCGAGGCGCGCACGGCGCAAGTGCACAGGCGGGTGAAGCAGATCGTCAACAACACCAACACCGCGGAGTGGAAGCGCTTCGAGCAGACCCTCAAGCTGTTCGAGAAATACGGCGCCAGGTACCATTTCGACCCGCTGATGCTGGCGGCGCAGGGCTACCAGGAATCGCGCCTGCAGCAGGACGCACGCAGCCAGGTCGGCGCCATCGGCGTGATGCAGATCATGCCCGCCACCGGCGCCGAGCTCAAAGTCGGCGACATCACCGTGATGGAACCCAACATCCACGCCGGCGCCAAGTACATGGACCAGCTGATGACGAGGTACTTTCCGGACGCCAACTTCAGCGAGGCCGACCGTCCGCTGTTCGCCTTCGCCAGCTACAACGCCGGCCCGGGCCGCATCGCCGGCCTGCGCAAGGAGGCGCAGAGGCGCGGGCTCGACCCGGATCAGTGGTTCAACAACGTCGAGCTGGTGGTGGCGGAGAAGGTCGGCATCGAGACCACCGCCTACGTGCGCAACATCTACAAGTACTACGCGGCCTACAGGCTGCAGCTCGATGCGCTGGAAGACCAGCGCAAGGCACGCGAGCAGCTGGCGCCGAAGGCGAACTAGAACCTATCTGATCATTCCCCGTGAACCGCGTTGCGCCCGGGAGCGGATGGATGCAAGGCGCGGCGGCGCGGGAATAGGTCGATATTTCAAGCCGCCGTAACGCCGCGGACGCCGCTCCTGGCCGCAAAGCCCTCCGGGACCGCGGCCACGCGGAATGATGAGATAGGTTCTAGTGCCCGCCGGCCCCCACCGGCGTTGACGCATTGACGACGGCCGGTCGCGTCCGCATCATCCACGCGTCATAAATCCGCAACGCACGCGCCGCAGGATGAGCGGCCGGACGCGGCGGCCCGATCATCCGCGCCGGTCGTGCAGACCGCACCCGCGCCTTCCGCCCAGGAGCGACAAACCTTGAACGCCGACACGCTGGTCAACGAAGCCAACGCTTTCCTCCAGACCTACGTCATCCCCTTCGGCTGGAAGATCCTCGGCGGCGTCGCCGTCTGGATCGTCGGCAGCTGGATCGTGCGCATCGCCGGCGCCGCGTTCGGACGCGCCCTAACGGCGCGGCACGTCGATCCGACGCTGAGCCGCTACCTGGAGGCGAGCGCCAACGTCCTCATGAAGGTGCTGGTGCTGATCGCCGTCTTCGGCGTACTCGGCATCGAGACCACGTCGTTCGCGGCGCTGCTGGCCGCTGTCGGCATCGCCATCGGCGCCGCCTGGGCCGGGCTGCTCGCCAACTTCGCCGCGGGCATCTTCCTCATGACGCTGCGGCCGTTCAAGGTCGGCGACATGATCACGGTCGCCGGGGTCACCGGCGACGTGCGCGAGATCGGCCTGTTCGTCACCGCGCTGGACACCGCCGACAACGTGCGCATTTACGTCGGCAACAACAAGATCTTCTCCGACACGATCCACAATTACACCACCAACCCCCACCGCCGCGTCGACCTCACGGCCCAGATCGCCCACGGCGTCGATCCGTACGACGCCATCAAGCGGCTGGCCGAGCGGGTGGCAAGGATCCCCAACGTGCTGGCGCAGCCGGCGCCGTCAGTGGAGATCCTGACCTTCAACCCGATGGGCACGGTCATCGCCGTGCGGCCGTTCTGCCACAATGACCACTACTGGCAGGTGTTCTTCGACACCAACAAGGCGATCAACGACGTCGGCGCCGCCGCCGGCTACGCCCTGCCGGAGACGCGCCAAGCGGTGCGGCAGGTCGGCTGAACGTTCGGGCCGGCCCCGGGTCCCAAGGCTGAACCGGGTCGTCCCGTGACGGAAGGAACCGCCCCATGACCACGATCGTCGGCATCGCCGGCAGCCTGCGCGCCGGCTCCCTCAACGCCGCGCTGCTCGGCGCCGCCGCCGAGCTTGCGCCTGCCGGCTGCACCATCGAAATCGGCTCGATCCGCGGCATCCCGCTCTACGACGGGGACGTCGAGGCGAAGGACGGCATCCCCGCGCCGGTCGCGACGCTGAAGGACCGCGTCGCCGCCGCCGACGGCCTGCTGCTGGTGACGCCGGAGTACAACAACTCGATGCCGGGCGTGTTCAAGAACGCGATCGACTGGCTGTCGCGCCCGCCGAAGGACGTGCCGCGCGTCTTCCGCGGCAAGCCGGTCGCGCTGATCGGCGCCTCGCCCGGCCGCCTCGGCACCGCGTTCTCGCAGAGCGCCTGGCTGCAGGTGTTCCGCGCGCTCGGCATGCGGCCGTGGTTCGGCGCGTCGATGTATGTCGGCAACGCGGCGACGCTGTTCGACGCCGAAGGCAAGCTCACCGACGCCGATACCCGCAAGCGGCTCGCCGCATTCGTCGAGGGTTTCGCCGCCTATTGCGGCGGCGGAAAACCTTGAGCCGGTTTCACTGGCCGGGCCTCTCGGGCACAATGCCCGGCTCGACCGCCCGAAGCTGAAACCGCTTGCCCCCGAAATCGAAGAAGCGTCGGCCGCCCCGCGCGCCGCTCCCCCCCGCGTCGCCGCGGCAACCCGACGCCACCGCCAGGTCCTCGCGTCTCCCCGCGGCCGCCGTCGGCGTCGTCGCGCTGCTGGCGGGCGCGGGCCTGGTCGCGTGGCTGGCCACGTCGCCGGGGCCGCAACCTCGCC
>CAZGTK010000162.1:0-6035 GCA_964528415.1 uncultured Burkholderiales bacterium
GGCACCTCCAGCACCTTGATGTCCCGGGCGCTGGCGAGGTCCATGACCGAGGACGCCGGCACCGTCGTGATCAGCGTGAACAGCTGCGCCTGGCCGTCCTTCATCTGCGCCACCGAGTCGTTGTAGGACCCGTGGCTGACCTTGGACATGGTGTCGTAGCTCTGGCCGTAAACTTGCAGCACGGCGCGTGTCATCTGCTCGCCGGTGTTGCCCTTCTGCTGGGTGGTGAGGGACTTGCCCTTGGTGTCGCCCGGCGTCTTGATGCCGGCATCGGCCAGCGCCACCATGTGGAAATACTGGAAGTACAGCGTGCCGACGTGGCAGACGTTGGCGGTTTTCGACTCGAACGGCGCGTTGCCGTTGACGCCGTCCACGGTGGACACCGCGTTGCCGAAGCCGAGGTCGGCCTTGCCGGCCTGGACGCCCTTGACGTTGGAGATGCCGGCCCCCGGCAGGACTTGCATGCTGGTGCCGGGGACATTCTTTTCGATGATGTTCTGGATCGCGCCGCCGAGCGGGTACCACGAACCGCCCTGCGGGCCGGTCATCATCCTGAGCTGCTCGGCGCTGGCGCCGCCCGCCACCGCCATGCCCGCCGCCACCGCAGCGCCGATCAGGGTCCGCTTGAATTTCGCTTGCATTGGTGCCTCCTCTCGTTGTTGAGCCATCTAGTTTTGGTGTGGCCCGCCGATTGTGGGCATCGCCCCCAGACCGGTCAAGCCGCACCGCGCCACGAAACCTAACCGGTACCGTAAAGCCCGACGGTGATGCCGCCGCAGACGTACATCACCTGGCCGGTGATGAACGCGCTGCGCTCGTCCATGAAGAACGCCACCGCGTGGGCGATGTCCTCGGGGGTGCCCATGCGCTGCACCGGGATGCCGGCGACGATGCGCGCGGTGCGCGGGTCGTCGGGCGGGTTCACCTTGCGGAAGAGCTCGGTATCGATGGGTCCCGGGGCGACCGCGTTCACGCGGATGCCGCGCGGCGCGAGCTCCAGCGCCCAGGTGCGGGTGACGCCGTGGAGCCCCGCCTTGGTCGCCGCGTACGCGGTGCGCAGCTCCTTGCCCAGCGCCGCGCGGCTCGAGATGTTGACGATGCGGCCGTGCCGGGCGCGTTCCATCGCTGGCAGCAGCGCCTGCGCGCACTGGATGGTGCAGCGCAGGTTGACGTTGACCACCGCGCCGAGGCTCTCGAAGGTGGTCCGCTCCAGTGAGGCGGGTTGCACGATGCCGACGTTGTTCACGAGCCCGGTGATCTCGGCGCCGTCGGTCGCCTGCGCCAGCGCCGCCGCGGTCGCGCTGGCGTCCGCCAGATCCACCTCGATGAACCGCTCGCGCGCGTGCAGGTCGTCCGGGGGGAGCAGGTCAAAGGTTACCAGCGACCAGCCGTCCGCCAGCAGCCGGCGCGCGATGGCGCGGCCGATGCCGCGGCCGCCGCCGCCGGTGACGAGCGCGGTTCGGGTCACGCGCTTCCCTCCAGCAGATAGGCGGCGCCACAGCCCGCGGCGAGCTCGCGCAGGATCGTCGCCAGCCCCGGGGGCAGCGGAATGCCGTTGGCGGCGCGGTCGGCGTAGGCCTCGGTCTCGGGGTCGCCCGCCACCCGCACCGGCTGCGCCGGATCGACGGGCTCGAGCGCGTGCAAGGCGTCGATCATGTCGTCGAGGTCGTCCTCGAACTCGCCCTCGTCGCGGAACGCCTTCGGGTCGAGCGCCATGAAGAAGTGGCCGACGTTGTAGCGCTCGGCATCCGGGTGGCGCTTCGCGCGGGTCGGCGCGTAGAACGCGCCCGGCAGCATCGTCGAGAGCACCTCCACCATGGCGCCGAGGCCGTAGCCCTTGTGGCTGCTCATGACCGGCGTGCCGCCGAGCGGGGTCAGGTAGCGGTGCCTGAGGCCGGTTTCCGGATCGGTGACCGGCTGGCCGCGGTCGTCCGTGGCCCAGCCTTCCGGAATCGTCGTTCCATGCAAGAGCGCGAGCTTGAGCTTGCCGACGGCGACGGTGCTGGTCGCCATGTCGAGACAGAACGGCGGGTTGCGTTTCGCCGGCGCGGCGAGCGCGATCGGATTGGTGCCGAGCATCGGCCGCGCGCCGTAGGTGGGCACCACGCCGGGGCGGAACACCGAGGTCGTGGAGATGCCGACGAAGCCGCGTTCCGCCGCCATCAGCGCGTAGACGCCGGCGGCGCCGTAGTGGTTGGAGTTGCGCACGGTCACGACGCCCACGCCGGCCTGCGCGCACTTGTCGATGGCGAGCTGCATCGCGCGAAAGCTCGGGTAATGGCCGAGCCCGCCGCCGCCGTCGAGGAGCGCCGTGACCGGCGACTCGCGCACGACGCGGATCTCGGGCGCCAACGTGAGCCTGCCAGCGCGGCGGAACTCGTCGTAGAGCGGCAGCATGTAGACGCCGTGGGAGTCGATGCCGCGCAGGTCCGATTCCAGCATCATGCGCACGGTGACGTCGATCTGCTCGCGCGGCATGCCCCAGCGCTCGAAGATCGCCGCCACCTGCGCGCCGAGCCGCTCGGCGGGGACGCGGGGTACAGCACCCTGGGCGGGGTCAGCGGCAGTCACGGACGGCGGTCGTGATGTGTCGGGGCGCGTCCAACGCGGAGGCGCCGAGAAAAGCAAGAGCGGGCTTGAACCGCCAAGGATCCGAAGCACGTGACGGAAACGCACGGGTTCTCGTTCGTTGACTCATTCTCCGCGTCCTTGGCGTTCTTCGCGGTTCCCAGGAATGTGATGTCTCCGCGTCTGCGCGATGGACACCACGCTACAGACACTCCGGCACCGGCGTCGGCAGTGGCTTGCCGGCGAAGTGGGCGCGCAGGTTGTCCACCACCAGCTGTCCCATCGCGCCGCGGGTCTCGCGCGTCGCGCTGCCCAGGTGCGGCAGCAGGACGACGTTCTCCATCGAGAGCAGCGCGTCGGGAATGCGCGGCTCGTGCTCGAACACGTCCAGCGCGGCCGCGCCGAGGCGCTTGTCCTGCAGCGCCCGGATCAGCGCCGGCTCGTCCACCACCGAGCCGCGTGCGACGTTCACCAGCGTTCCCGCCGGGCCCAGCGCGGCCAGCACCTTTTCGTCGATCAGATGGAAGGTCTCGGCGCCGCCGGTGGAGGTCACGACGAGAAAATCGGACGCCGCGGCGAGCTCCACCAGCTCCGCGTGAAACGGCCAGGGCGCGTCTTTCTTCCGCGGGCCGTGCCAGGCGACCGTCATGCCGAAGGCCTCGGCGCGCTTCGCCACCGCCCGGCCGATGCGGCCGAGCCCGACGATGCCGCAGACCTTGCCGCCCACCTTGGTCGCGAGCGGGAAGTGGCCCTGCGGCCATTTGCCGGCGCGGACGTAGCGCTCGGCTTCGCACACGCGCCGGGCGCTTGCCAGCAGCAACGCCATGGCCAGGTCGGCGACGCAGTCGGTCAGCACCTCCGGCGTGTTGGTGACGATGACGCCGCGACGCCTCGCCGCGGCCACGTCGAGCGCGTCGTAGCCGACGCCGAAACACGCGATGATCTCCAGCTTCGGCAGCGCGTCGATCAGTTCCGCCTTCGCCCCCACCATGCCGGTGGTGGTCATGCCGCGCACGCGCGGAGCCACGTCGGCCACCAGCGCGTCGCGGTCCGGCGCCAGCCACAGCTTGTGCGCCGTGAACTCGCGCTCGAGCGCCTCCATCGCCGCCGGAAACATCGGCGCCACCATCAGGACCTCCGGCCGGGCGGCCATCGCCTTTCAGCCCTTGAACTTCGCCGCCAGCGCGTCGGCGCCGCGGGCCAGCAGGTTGAGGTCCGAGCCGACGGCGATGAAGTTCACGCCCAGCTCGATCCAGCGCTTGCAGCCGTCGACGTCGCCCCAGAGGATGCCGGCCGCCTTGCCGCGGTCGCGGATGCGCTTCACCGCGCCCTCGATCTCCTGCACCACCTCCGGCGTGTTGGTGGTGCCGATCCGGCCGAAGTCGGCGGACAGGTCGGCCGGGCCGATGAAGACGCCGTCGACGCCTTCGGTGTCGGCAATCGACTCCAGGTTCTTCAGGCCCTCGCGGGTCTCGATCTGCACCAGAACGCACAACTCCTTGTGCACGTGCTGGAAGTAGTCCTTCACGCGACCGAATCGATTGTGCCGCGCGGCGGTGGTGACGCCGCGGATGCCGTGCGGCGGATAGCGCGTCGCGGCGACCGCGTGCCGCGCGTCGACGGCGCTTTGCACGAACGGTCTCAGCAGCGACTGGGCGCCGACGTCGACGGAGCGTGTGATCAGCACCAAGTCGTTCCACGGCGGCCGCACGACGCAGCTCACGGGGTAGGGCGCCGCCGCCTGCAGCTGGCCGAGGGTCTGGGGCACGTCGTTCGGCGAGTGCTCGCCGTCGAGCAGCAGCCAGTCGAAGCCGGCGCCGGCGATGATCTCGACCGTGTAGTTGTTGGCGAGGCTGCTCCACAGGCCGATCTGGGTGCGGCCTTCCTTCAGCGCCTGCTTGAACCGGTTGACGGGCATCTCCATCGTTATCGCTCCTGTGGCGGGAAAATGACTCACCAAAGAGACCCTGGGGCACAGCGAAGACAACAGCCGCGTCGAACCGCCAAGGACGCTGACGGCGCCAGGGAGAACGCCTGAAAAGGGTTTCTTCTTTCGATTCCTTCGCGGCCTTTGCGTCCTTCGCGGTGAAAAGGCGTCTCGCCTTCCTCCGTGCTTCTGAATCTCTGTGGTGGATTTCTTTGGACGACGTCAGTGAATCTCCGGGTCCGGCGTCGGCGCCGTGCCCTCGAGGAAGTCGAGGTCGCAGCCCTTGTTCGCCTGCGTCACGTGCCGCGCCATCAACGCGCCGTAGCCGCGCTGGTAGCGCGGCGCGGGCGGCTTCCAGGCGGCGCGGCGCTTGGCCAGTTCCTCGTCCGGGACCAGCAGGTTGAGCTTGCGGTTGGGCACGTCGAGCTCGATCAGATCGCCGTCCTCGACCAGCGCGAGCGGGCCGCCGACGAAGGACTCCGGCGCCACGTGCAGCACGCAGGCGCCGTAGCTGGTGCCGCTCATGCGCGCGTCGGAGATGCGCACCATGTCGCGCACCCCCAGCTTGAGCAGTTTCTTCGGGATCGGCAGCTGGCCCCATTCCGGCATGCCGGGGCCGCCCAGCGGGCCGGCGTTCTTGAGCACCAGGACCGAGTCGCTCGTCACCGGCAGGTGCTCGTCGTCGATGCGCGCGGCCATGTCGTTGTAATCCTCGAACACCACGGCGGGGCCGCGGTGGGTCAGCAGGCGCTTCTCGGCGGCGGGCGGCTTGATCACGGCGCCGTCGGGCGCGAGGTTGCCCTTCAGCACGGCGAGGCCGCCGGCGCCCCAGATCGGATCGGCGAGCGGGCGGATCACGTCGCGCTCGTACACCGCCGCGTCGCGGATGTTTTCGCCCAGCGGACGCCCGTTGCAGGTCGGGCGCGACAGGTCGAGGAAGCCTTCGAGCTCGCCGAGCAGGGCGCGCAGGCCGCCCGCGTAGTAGAAGTCCTCCATCAGGTACTTGCCGGACGGGCGAAGGTTGGCGATGACCGGGGTGACGCGCGAGATCTCGTCGAAGCGGTCGAGGTCGAGCGGCACGCCGGCGCGGCCCGCCATCGCCAGCAGGTGCACGATGGCGTTCGTTGAGCCGCCGAGCGCCATCAGCGTGGTGATGGCGTCGTCGAACGCGCTGGCGGTGAGCAGGTCGCGCGGCTTCAGGTCTTCCCACACCATCTCGACGATGCGCCGGCCCGTGCGCTCGGCCATGCGCGCGTGGTTCGAGTCCGCCGCGGGGATCGACGCCGCGCCCGGCAGCGTGAGGCCCAGCACCTCGGCGATGCTCGTCATCGTCGAGGCCGTGCCCATGGTCATGCAGTGGCCGGGCGAGCGGGCGATGCCGTCCTCGATCTCGCGCCAGGCGTGCTCGTCGATGTTGCCGGCGCGCAGCTCGGCCCAGTACTTCCAGACGTCGCTGCCGCTGCCCAGCGTCTGGCCGCGCCAGCTGCCGCGCAGCATCGGCCCGGCCGGCATGAAGATGGCGGGCAGGTTCATGCTGGTC